>JAEOTH010000183.1 GCA_016839915.1 Promethearchaeota archaeon | reverse complement strand
TTAGCAAAACAATTTGAAAATGTAGACCTAAAAGAAATTGGAAAATCCCGGGAAGGGCGAACAATATATTGCTTAAAAATAGGTGAAGGAAAAGAAAATACACTTCTCTTTGCATTCCCACATCCTAATGAACCAATTGGGAGCATGACCTTAGAGTTTTTATCACATTTTCTAGCAGAAAATCCTGAATTTACGAAAGAAACGGGTTATACATGGTATTTAATTAAAGCAATTGATATTGATGGAGCAGTATTGAATGAAGGATGGTTTAAAGGAGAATTTAATCCCGTAAAATATGCCAAAAATTATTATAGATGTTCCCAAACTGACCAAGTTGAATGGTCATTTCCAATCAACTATAAAAAACTCAAATGGGAGACTCCACTACCAGAGACTCAAGTTTTAATGCATTTAATAAATGAATTAAAACCAAAATTCATGTTTAGCCTTCATAATTGGGATTTTTGTGGTGTTTATTTCTATGTTACTCGTGAAGTTGGAAATTTGTTTGATGATCTCACTAAATTTGTCAAAAACGAAGGATTACCATTACATCTAGGAGAACCTGAATTACCATTTAGAAAAACTCTACATGACGCTATATTTCAGAACGAAGGCGTTCAAGAGTTTTATGATTTTATCGAATCTAAAGGAATAGAGAATCCCCTAGAATTTGTAAAATCTGGTACTTCCTCATGGGATTATCTTAAAAATATTACTAATGAAGAGAGTTTTACTCTAGTTTGTGAATTACCCTATTTTACTCACGATTCGATAGGAGATAATTCCTTAAGTGAATTTGAAAGAAGAAATGTCCTTCTTCAATCATTGGAATACAATAAAAATAACTATAAACATGCTAAAAGAATTTTTAATAAAATCAGGAAATTTTGTGACAAATCTACAAGGATATATAATGCAGTAGATGATTATATTAAAATTACACGTCCAAATATTGATTCTTCTATTTATGAAATTAAAACTTCCTCAATGTACGATGGAAAAGCAACTATTGCTCAAGCTTTTGATTCAAATATTGCACGTAGATATATAAGAAGTTTGTTAATGATATCAATGATTCCAAGATTGTGTGAAGAAGCTATATCAAATCACCCCGAAAATGAAATTGAGCTTTCTAACATTAAAAACAACTTAGAAAAATGGATTGAACAAAAAATCGATGAATTATTAACTGGTATTAAATATGAAGTTATTCCTATCCAAAAATTAGTCCGAGTTCAAGTCGGAAGTGCTTTTATCACCTTAGACAATTTATCAAAAAAATAGCATTTATTTAGATGCTTATTTAAATAGTTAGTAATGAATCAATATACTATAACAAAATTATATACAGTTTCAGACTTATGACTATGCAAATTTTTGTAGGTTTTGACCATTCTCACAATAATAAACTGACTATTGAAAATAATGCGTTTACAGATTTTATTCAATATTTTTTTGACTCTGGATTTAAATTAGGAAAAATTGAAGCTGGTTTAACTTATGATAAATTAGAGAAATATGATCTCTTTATAATTGGTGTACCTACATTAGGCCCTGATTTAGATGGTGATGAAATTAAAGATCTAATTAATTTTATAAAGAATGGGGGGAGTCTTCTTGTAATAAATGATGGGGGTGGAGATTATGAAAATAAAAACAATCTTTCTGAACTGACTCAAAATTTTGGGATAACATTTAACTCTGATCGATTGTTTGATAATAAATTTTTCTTAAAAGAAAATTCCCACCCAATTATAAAGGATTTTAAAAGCCACTTTATTACCAGAGATATTTCTCAAATTATTCATTCTAATGGCTGTACTTTAACAATAGATAAATCTATTGAAAATAGTAAGATTGATGTTAAAAGCATAGCATTTTCCTCAGAAAGTACTTCATGGCATAGTTATTTTAATGGGGATGAGTGGCAAGATGAATCAGAACAACACCTTCCAATCATTGGTGCTACACACTATGATTTAGGAAAAGTAGTTGTGATCGGTAACCTCTCAATATTTTCAAGTTTAAGTAAATCATATGGGATAAGATCAGCTGAAAATTTTAAACTCGTTACAAATATTATTTCCTGGTTACTAAATAAGGTAAGCTCAGAAGAGGAACAGTCATTAAAACCAGTATTTGCGACTATTGCTATTGACCAAGATCTATTTTATTGGATTAAAGAAATCTTAAATAAAGGAAAATGGAAAAATCTGGATGAAGTAATTAATTTTGCGTTAAAAGTAACCAAAATTAGATTGAAAGAAGTTGAGAAGACTGATCAAGACCAATAAAAAGAATTATTAATTGGGCTTATTGGAGATACCCATATACACTCTCAAGTAGGAAATCTCCCTCAAAATATGATAGATGATTTCAGCGAAAAAAACATTGATTATTTATTTCATGTGGGAGATTTTACAAGCTATAAAGTATATGAAAAACTTCAAGATATTTTTGGTCAGGAAAAAGTTATTGGAATTGTTGGGAATATGGATAACTCAAAAATATTGAAAGAATTGCCTGAAAAAATAGAATTGGATCTATATGGACATAAAATCTTTATGAATCATGGTACAGGTGGACCAGACAATATTATTCAACGTTTAAACAGAAGATTTGATTTATCTAAATATGATATCATCATTTTTGGCCATGCTCACCGTCCGTTCAATGAAAAATGGAAAGATGGAAAATTATACATTAGCCCAGGTTCGCCAACTGACAAAAGATTTACTGATATAAATTCTTATGGATATCTCAAAATATCTCAAGAAAAAGTTGAGCCAAGAATCATTTATTTATAAGAGAAAAAAATAAGTTTAACCTGTTTCCATTGTCTTACCTGAGAGCTTCTTGTAATGATTAAGAACAGCTTGGCGAGCTGCGTAAACAAAAGCTCTCTTTACATTTATACCTTGAATCGCAATGGTTTCATAAATTAATACATGGTTCAATCTTGCCGTATCAAGTGCTTGACGTATCTTAGATATCTCTACAATATCTTCTAGGTCTCTTTTGTTAGCTAATACGACAGTGGGAACTTCTGGGGGCGCAAAAGCTTCTTTTGGTATTAGTCTATCACCATAAAACTTGAGTAATTCCTTTAAAGACCAAATGCACTCACCCCATTGGTCTATTAACGAATCCCATGTAAAAATTACGGCATCTGTGCCTTTGAGAACCGTTTGGCGTTGAAATTTGTGTCTTCGTTGTCCAGCAACAGTGTAAACTTGAAACACTACATTTGAAACCCTTGCAACAACCCGATCAAAAAAAAGAGTACGTCCAGTTGGGTCCTGGATTTGCTGCATATTGTGTAGATTCTCGAAGGGATAATCAAAATCACCTGTAGCAAGACCCTTTAAACAATATTATCGAAATGATAACATTACTTTTTTATAGACCCAATCAAGAGCAGTAGTCTTTCCCCCAAGAGAAGGACCGTAGAAACAGATTATCTTCCATTTATTCGGGATGAATAAAGGCTTAAAGACCAGCGTTCCATCTCCTCTTCTACTTGGTATTGGTGCCACCTCCATTACATCTAATAATAATCATAATCAATTTATTAACCAAATATATATTAATAATTCTATAAAACTTTTATAATTTAAAAATTTCCTTTCCAAAAAACCTTGGGTTCCTTTGGTATAAATAAAATAAAAATCAATAATTCAAATTTTTCTTTTAGATTGAAAATCAGAACATAAATCATGAGAATTTACTGAATTATTATGCTTAGTGCATCTTCCCTCTAGGGTGTAATTATAATATTCACAATAACTGCATTTTGGCTCCCTAAAGACATATGAACTATCTATATTTCTAGTAATTACTAATCCAAGATCCTGTAACCAAGAATTAATAGAACTAGTTATAAGATCTTCTGGTATTACTACTAACCTTAACTTTCTTAAATCTGTGATATTGTCTGGAAAATCTTCAACTTTACCCTTTATACTTAATTCAGTCAAGGAACTCAAGCAATTAATGGAACTCGGTATAAATATCAAACCCCCTTTAATATATAACGAATGCAAGCTGGTGCATTCTTTGATCGAATTAGGAATAACTATTGAATTCCCTCCTAGTTCAAGATATTCTAAAGCTTCCAACTTACTGATTGTATCAGGTAATTCTAGATCACCAAATTCATTATAGATAACTAATTTTTCTAGATTAATAAGATCTCCAAAATCATCTGGAATCTTTACTAGATTTGATGTATATATTCCTAAAAACTCCAACGACTTTAATTTAGTGATAATATTAGGGATATAAAAAGGAGAATAATGAATCGATTCCTTCTTATAACCAATATCAATAATTAGATAAGATAATTTTCTAAGTGTCAGAATAGACTCCGGAAGGTAATATGGGGGATTATTAAGCCATTTGCATTCAAGACCTATAATAATCTTGTCTTTTGAAGAAAAATGACTTTCGTCATTAGAATTAAGACTGAAAATATTAAGAATATCTCCAATAAATTCAAATTCTGTACCAGTAACTTTTTGGACTTCCTCTAAGACTTGAGCTTCTTTAAAATCAAGAATAGAATGAATTATTTCATCATTACTTAAATATCTATTATAAGATTCCTCAAAAAGATATGATATAACACTTGAACATCCACTCGCTAGTCTTTTAGCAATCTCTTCTTTAAATACTGTTTCTGCTAAAGGTTTAAAAGGGCTTTTAAACCTTGTTATCGAGTTTGAAAATGAGCATAGTTGGAATTATGTGACGTATAACAATTCTCACATCTGGTTGCGACTTCTATAAAACTAATAGGGCTCAATTATTATAGTGCTATAACGTCTTACCACACCAAATGCATTCTTGTCTACCCAGTTTACGAGATAAGTTACAGTTTTTACAATCTACTTTTATTTCTTTTCCCTCTTCAGTATCTGGGGGAATGGTTATGAGTTTTAATTCTGGCTTTTGTCTAATCTCTGAAGATAAACTCTCAACTTTTCCCTCCGGTTCTGTTACAAATTGAAATCCACAATTGACACAAAATTTCTGATCAGTTTTTACAATTTTATAACCACACATAGGACAGAATTTAAAAATACTTGATGGAGTAGGATGGATTTCTTTTTCTGATCTCATGAATTCTGTTTTCTTAGCCACAAATATATCTGTTGCTTGTCTCGGACTCATTTTAGATACTCCATACCCAATTAAAGAGACAATTCCACCTAGAAACATTCCTATAACACCAAAACCAGGATTTATATTACTCCAAAAGCTAAAACCTCCTATATTATAGGTATTAATTTCTAATCCTACTATGTATATTATAGTACCTATCATTAGAAATACAGAGGGTGCAACCCAAGATTTTGCTGTTGCTCTAAATTTCTTATTTGATGATCCACTGGCTAACATTGCTATAATGCTTATTAGTACTATTATTGTGCATATTATGGAAATCATGAGTTCACCGGGTTCTTCAGTGAATTGAGTATTGCTCCCATAACCATAGAGTTGAACGGAAAGTAGACCCCACATCCAAACATACATAGAACCAAGGTATTCACTTAAATAAGCTGTTGGTGTCAAAAGAGCTATTAGTGCTATAATTCCTCCCACAATTGGAAATGCCCACGCTTTTTCTCTAATATCTCCCATAATGTTCACAAAATTTTACAGTTGAAATTTAACTTTTTGTCTTATTTATCTATTAAGATAAATTTTTTTAAATAAATTTCTTTTTTACGAGCAAATCTTCAGAGGATCCAATTTTACTCATATGAAAATTAAATTAAACATAAATACGTATTTTGATTGGATTTTTCTTTTTCAGAATATTAAAAAATAAGTTCTTTTATGATATAATAAGTAAATTAAATTCAATACATCTGGTTTTTAGAATGAAGGTTCTTTTAAAATTGTTTAATGTTTCTGATGAAGCGATTAGTGTATATCTTGAAGGATTAGGGAAATTTCCATATACCTTTAGTGAGATTAAAAAAATTGTCCCAAAAGCCTCAGAAAAAAGGCTTAAACAAATTATTAATGAGCTTGTTGAAAAAAAGCTGATTTTACTTGTTAATCCTAAATATTCGGATTCATTACCGCACTATATACATATCCCTCCATTTGCAGCAATATTGAATAGCATAACTGAATTAACTGATGTTTCTGACAAGGCAAATATTGAAGAATCAAATAATAATCTCGTGTTAGAGAGATTCCAAGAGAATTTATATAAAGATTTGGAAACCATAAGTGGTGATTTGATTGATTTACTTAGTAATAAAGACAATTCTGGTCAAACAATGGAGATTTTATCCGAAGTTGAAGAAAATGTAAAAAAACTTGCTCATATGATATTAAATGATGTAATAGGGATGATTTCGCCACTAAGAATGCAATCTGCTGTTGATGCTCGTGACTTTAGTAAACTAATCAACTCAGTTAAGCACAAAATTTCTGAATCAGAAGAAACTGTTGCTAACATGTTTACCCAATTTAGGGATATTGTTAAGGATTTGGGATCTCCTAAAACGCTTGCTGAAGTTGAAGCATTTAAAATTTTTATCCGAAAATTAGGAGAATCAATTGACAAAAGAGTTCAGGAATTATCATTAGGTACTGGTAGTCCTACTTCAGAGAAAATTCAAGTGATTGAAAAATCCTTATACGACATACTCGTAAATTATATCAATATAAATAAGGTTTCATCAAACAAATTTTGGATTATAAACAGTTATGAAAAGATTAAAGAAATAATTTCGCAGCTTCTAGACAAGTGCAAAAATGAACTAACTATAATAGTTCCAAATATTGAAGATTTTATCCCCTTAGAGAAATTGGAATTAGTTTACTCTGACGATCTTGGCTTCGAAAAAGGAGATATTCTAATAAAAAAAAAAGAACAAAAAAAGCCAGTAAGTTCTGGAACTTCTATAACTAAAAAGCAAAAAAAAGAAATTGGAGAAAAATTTGATAATACAGCTAAAAAAGTTGCAGAACTTAAAGGATTTGAATTAAGTCATGATATGGCTGAATTGCTGGCAATAATTTCAGATGTGAATGCAGAATCTGTTGTTATTGACGGTATACAGAGGTGGTTGAATCGACTTTTAGTTATTAGAAAACATTTAGACTCAAATACTCAATACCTGCTTTTAGAGGATATTGAAAAATGGAAAAAAGATTACCATAAAGTTAAAATAATTGAAAAAACCCCAGAAAAAGATGAAATAATCTCTAAGAAAAATGTTCACTCTGGGGGATTAAAAATAAAAATAATTTCATCTGATCCACATGAAAATAAACATGCTCTTGCTTTTCATAACAAATCGAATATAGAATATTTACAAATTAAAAAGAACCACAATTTCATTATTATAGGTGATAATTGTAATTTAGTTTTTGGAGCTTATCAAAAAGCTAATAATAAAGATACATTTGAGATAAGTGGTTTCTTTACAACCTATCAACCAATAATCGATTTAATATTTCCCTTAATTAGTAAATTCAGAAGAAAAGCCAAGTTTCCTAGAGAGATTGAAATCAATAGAGGATTTAATGGTATAATTGAAAATATTAATGAATACAGTGGTAAAAAAATTGGAAAAAAACTAAAAAATCTATTGGATGTTGCATTTGAAAAAGATGGAATATCCCTTGATATTTTGGAACTTAAGTTATTAATTGGTAAAATAGAAAAAATATATCAACCATTAAATGATGAAATGAAAGAATATGTTATTAATGGGCTTAATAAACTGAATAAAAAATTCTCATCATTAGAATTAATTTATCCACCTGAATTTGAATCCCCAACTTTAGAGGAAGAAGTTAGAAATGATATAGAGGTACTTCCCCCTCAGATTGAACCACTCGATCCAGATAAAATTGATAATTTATTTGAAATACTCTTAGAAAAGATTGATGAGCTTAAAGGAGTGGAAATTGGTGAGCAAATTGATAAATTTATTGAAGTAGTATTAAAATTACAAGGGTATTCAAATATAATTGAATGGAAAAATAGTTTGAGTGCCGTTGAGGATACATTAGAGGAACCATTTAAAGAAAAAATTAAGGAAGATCTTTTAAGTTGGAAATTAGGGATATTACAACAAAATCCTGCGGTTTCTGTATCATTAAAAGAGGATTCCGCTGAATCTCATCGTTATTCAACACAAGAAAGTGTTTCATCAATTTTTGATGATCAATATGTTAGTCCTGGATTAACTCAATCACAATTTAAAGCTGAAGAAGAACCTTCATATAGCGAAGAGAAAAATAAACTTGATCCGAAAACAGAGTTGAAAGAGATGTTCAATAAAATCCAAACGAATTTAAGCGAGTTAAGTGGAACTGAAATTAGTAAATTAATGCAAAATATTGTTAACATTATTTTAGAAACTGAAGGGTATTCAATGGCACTTAAAGGCGTAAAAGATTGGATAAGTAAACTCCGAAAAATACAAAAGCCACTTGAAAGTGAACTCAAAGATGATTTTCAATTAGAGTTTTTAAAATGGAAAGAAAAGTATTCCAGTGAAGATGATGAAACTACTTTAGATTTTAAACCTTCTTTTGAGATGGTAGAAGACTCTAGAGGAGTAAATGGAAAGGGAAATGGTGAGAGCTTGGATAATAAATTCAATAATTTAATACAAAACGCTCAAACTTTCAAAGGTGATGAATTAAGTCATGACTTACAAAATGTTGCTGACATTGTTTTGGAATCTCATGGAGCAGTAGCTATGAATGTTATAAGACAATGGATAAGTAAACTAAGATCCTTAAAAGAACCATTAGAAGATGAAATTAAGGACGAATTCTTAGCTGAATTAGAAAACTGGAAAGAAAAATATATCTAAGGACTATTTAGTAAAAAGGATTATGATAATTTTTCTTTTCTTTTTTATAGAGAGTTTTTAACTTAATTTCTTTATCAATTAACCCTTCTATATGACATAAATATTCATATTCATCTTTTAAACAAAGAGTGATCGCAACTCCTTTTTTATTCATCCGTGATGTTCTCCCTATTCGATGAACGTAATTATCAGGAAACTTTGGAACATCATAATTTATCACATGAGAGACATTATCTATATCAAGTCCTCTCGCAGCTACATCAGTAGCAATTAATAAATTTATTTTTTGAGTTCTAAAATTAGTGAGGATTTTTTCCCTCTGAAATTGGGATAAATTTCCTGAAATGACGCCAACTCTGAAATGAACACCATTATAAGACTTTAATCTTTTCTCTAACCAAGCTACTGTCTTCTTGGTATTTGCAAATACTAACACATGCTTTGGGTTTTCAATTTTTAAAACTTGGATAAAAGTTTTAAATTTTTCTTCAAAACGTTCAATTAAATAATAAAATTGCTTCGTATTCCCAACTGTTAAATTATCCCTACTTAAATTCAAAAATTTAAATTGGTTTTTAGTATATTTTTGGACTAATTTCCTCATATCAGAATCTAAAGTTGCTGAAAATAGCATAAATTGATATTCTGTTCGAATATTACCTAGAATATATTTCACATCTGGAGCAAAACCCATATCCCATAGGCGATCTCCTTCATCTAATATCACAAATTTGATATTTCGAAAAGAAAGTTCTCTTCTTTTGTAAAGATCGATAATTCTCCCCGGAGTTCCTACGATGATATTAACACCATTCTTCAATTTATTAATTTGATTGTTTATAGAAACTCCGCCATATATTGTCATCGATTTGACTTTTGGGTTTCCCAAATCCTTTATAACACTGTTAATTTGTTTTGCTAGCTCCCTTGTCGGCACCAAAATTAAAGCTTCATTGTTTATATATTCTAATTGCTCAATAATTGGCAGAATAAAAGCTAAAGTCTTCCCAGTCCCCGTCTTAGATTGAGTCATTAAATGATGACCCTCAATAATTAAGGGTATCGCTTCTTTTTGGACGGGAGTAGGATAAATTATATTATTTCTTTTTAAAGCAATAATATTTTTTTCGTTAATACCTAAATCTTCAAAATTCAATTTTAATTTTCACTAAAAACTTACTTTTTTTACTCTCTTCTTCAATTAAGAAGAATAAATTATGAAAGATAAAGTTAACCATTAAGAAAAATTCATAAATAGAAAAATAGTATTTGATTTACGTAAAAATCAATTGTTTTGCTAATTTATCTAATTTCATTAGTTTGTGATTAATAATTAGTCTAACTTTATTACTTTGAATTTTTGGATTATTCAAAAATAGATCTTGTACTATAGTGTGATATTTTTCACCTTTTTTTGCAAGCTTCCTATGGATTATATTTTCTTCATCAAATAGAGGTATTTTAAACATGAATGGTCTTTTATGGATATGTCTTGAACTCTTTACTAATTTAATATATTTAGATAAAATAGGAGCATTTAAAATTGCGGCAAGATAATATGCTTCATTTGCTAAATCAGTAGAATAATAATAATTTTCAGATCCAATGATTAATTTTGATTTTTGATTATTTATTACAGCAGATTTTAAATTTGAGCCACTGGCATTATATACAACGATATAGCACTTATTATTAATTTGTTTTTTAAGCTTGTTCCAATAATTTAAATTCGCAATTAAAGTGTTAATTTTACTTGTTCTTTTTTTATTGGTTTGATAAATACTATCCATTTCCTGATAAAATTCTAAACCTTTGGGATAATTATTGAGAAAATCAAGATCAAAATCAAGGTTTTCATTAACAGGAAGAAACACATTTTTCTTACGTTTAATATAAAAAGGAAGCATATCCATATTTAAAAATGTTTTAAAATGAAATCTCTCTTCGATTTCTTTGTTTTTAAAGCGGAATTCCCACTGTTTTTTTGCTCGTGACAAAATCTCTAAATCAGAGGAAATAATTAAGTATCCATCTTTCTTTTGCTCTTTACTAAAAAAAACTAAAGTTCTGGGTACTAGAGTAGCCCCTTGAAAGAATTTCTGTTTATAAGGACTTTCTTCAAGTTTATAAATGACTTCTAATTCTTGAATAGGCAATAAAAGTTTAGCACCATCATTTTCTATCTTCAAACTTGAATAAAATGTTTTTTCTATTAATTCTAGGTTATTATTATATAGCCTCGTTTTAATTGGGTACTTTTCTTGAATCAAAACACTATTTTCTCTTCCTATATATTCTGCTTTTAAACATATATGATTTACATTAAAAAAATAGTGCTTTGGAAAATCCCAGATTTCTAAGTTTTTATTAAAGATGGAGAACGCCCTAAATTTATGGCAATGATCTCCATTTAAAACACTTTTTGGCATTACAAAAAAAACTGTACCATGTTGTTTTAAAAATTTAAAGGCGATTGAATAAAAGAAAATAGAAGCTAATTCTATATGGGTAATATATTGACTTGGTGGCTTGATCCCTAAATCATTGGCTAAATTCCGGATTTTTGTTTGATAGGATTTATTTTGTAAATCTTTATAGGTTATCCATGGGGGATTCCCTATCACTAGATCAAAAGAATTATAAAGATTATTAAAGTCATCATTAAAATCTCGTTCATAAAGCTCAGGAAATAAAGAATCAATTAAGAATATGTTAAAGTTTGTAAGCAAATAATTATCCTTAAAATATTCTATAAGTAATAGAGAGATATTCACTCTAACTGTCATTACAGCCAAAGGGTTAATATCAAAACCAAAAACCTCAGAGATCGCTTTAATTTTGGACTTTATTGACTCTTTTGAGCCAAGAATCTTAATTATTATATTAATAATAAAATTTCCTGAACCACAAGAGGGATCAAGGACTTTTAATCCAAATTTATAACTACTATCCAGCATTTTTTGAACTAAATTTGACGGTGTGAAAAATTCTCCTATTCTATGTCTAATATCAGAAAGAAATATTTGTTGATATAAATTAGTAAATAAATCCTCCTTAGCAAATTTTAAATTGTGAAACATATCATAGATTTTTTTGACATTTACTTTATCAAATTTTGTCCAAAAAAAAAAATCGTATTCAAAAATTTGTCTTACATTATTTTTAAGGTATTCTTTATAGAATTCTTCAAAATTAAGGCCTTTATAAAATTTGGATATAAAGATTATTTTTAATACATGGGTAAAATAAGTGTGTTTTAGGAATAAATCAGACGAAATTTCGTATCCATAAATATTAGTAAAGATTTGTTTCCATTTTAAAAAACTCTCTTGATAAAAATTTTCAGTTTTTATCTTCCCTTTGAGAGATTCTATAATTTGGCCGAAAATATCAGATCTTAAACCTAAGACTTCAGTAATATTATGGGAGTCAATTACTTTTTTATTTATATCCATAATTTATCATATATTTGATTAAAAAAAGTATTTTTGTGAAATTCTAAAGAATAAAAAAAGAGGGGGTTATTTCCTCATAAACGTAGGAAGCATTAAGGAAAAAATTTCTGCAATCATTCTTAATTTAGTTTTCTCCTGAATCTTAGTAACAATTAATATGGCTTTTGATAACTCTTCTTTATCCAAAGATCCTCCCGCATAAATTGCTTGTTCAGTATTAAATACTAAGAGATATTTTACATTAGGATTATTAATTACACTTATCCCTTGAGTAAGTTTTAAATCATCATAAACTGGCATATCATCTTTAGGGATATCACTTCTATCATTAGTAATGAGAAGAACTGGAATCCCTCGCTCAACTACTCTTTTAAGTTCCTTTGCATAATAACTATCGATCCTAGGAGTGACAATATTTAACTGATCTTGAGTAGAATTAATCAAATTCATCAATAAATCATTAAGTACGTTTTTTTTTTCCGCACCACCACTAGATTCAATATCTACCATTCCTACTAATGATAAGATTTTATTTTCCAGATTAGTTATTTGTTGTTGTAACCTTTTATTTTGAACACGCAATTCGACTATTCGATCCGAAATCAAATTTCAACTCTTTTTTGTATTATTATGAATACTTTAAATTATATTTAGATTAATATTATTTATTTATTGATTTTTACTAAAGGAAAAAATTAATTCAAGAGCTAATTCTTTTCCAAGGTTTACCGAACAGCAGGTAACTGGAAATAGCTAAGCTACTTCGCAAATCTATATGCTTAATACCTTTTTCTGTATCAGGTTCTTTAACCTGTTGTTCTACAAGCATTTCCATTTTATTTGCTATACATTTTTGGCGTGCCTTTAAAAGTGAAACACCTTGACTATTTTGGTTGAAAAAATTTATAAAAAAGTGTGTAATAATTTGTTTTGTTTCATCATTAAAGATTGGATAATTTTTTGATACAATACCAGTAATTTTATTATAATCAAATTGAGTAACAATTTGCCCAAATGCTTCTAATGTGTTTCTTAACTTTTTGCCTTCAATATCATAAACTTGTGAATTAAAAAACAATAAAGGTTGAATTTTTAGATTATTCTTATTTAGTATGCTGTTAATCTCATTAAACATTACAACTTGATTATCATTAGTGAGGAAAAAACTATTTTTCGGGTTCCATTTAGAGTAGAAAATATTACCTACAAATACAATAATTTGATACATATCCGATGATAAATTTGATAAAATGTTTTCCCGTGTTGAATGAACTCCTATTAATGTTGCCATCTGATTAATCTCGGAGCAAGTATTAAAGAAGCTTATCATATAATTTAATTCTTCAGCACCAGCTTTAAAAGGAAAGATTAACTCTTTTTGTTTATTTTTGTCGTTCCATTTCAGAGGATTTTTGGAATTAATTGAATCAATTACAAGCACATTATACTTCTTGTTCGAAGCAGCAGATGAAGGCGCTTTAAATTGATCTTCCTCAAATGTTACACCTCCCAGGGTTAATTCCCCTATTTTGTAACCACTTGAATATTTTAATAAGAAAAAATTATTATCATAAACGAGATCAAAGGGAATTGTCATATTGTCTAGGATAAAATATATCTGTGGTATACGATTCAAACTTTCAATTTTAGATGACTTAAATAAATTCCTAATTAATTTTGGAAGAAATATATATAATAATTCACCAAATTCTCTCAAATCGAATAGATATTTACGATATTCTGATTCATAAAAAAGTTCATTATATATTTCTATTAGTTGAGAATCATTCCAGAATTCATTAGAAATTTTTCCCTCAATAATTTGATTTTCAACTGAAATTACTTTATATGTGATCATCCCATAAGAATTAATCCTTAGAATCATCTGTTTAAGACTAAAATTTTTGTGAAAAAATTGTTCTTTTTCTTTTAAATCATCAAATTTGTAAATATCTGTTTTCTTCGCTTCTGTATCACTATACAATGCTCTGAGATCTGGGATTTTATTGGTAAAATCCTTATCTAAGTGTAGAAGTATTTTTTGGGCAATATTATAATTCTGCTCTTCAAAAAGAGCACGGTAAAACATCATTCTCCAAAAATCTCTCTGTTCTAATGAAAAAAACATAGACTTGAATTGCCATAGTATATTACATGTGTAAAAATAATGAAAGATTTGAGTATTAGTCTGAGGTAATTTTAAGTGATTATTGAGTTTTTCTAAGGATTGAAGCAAGTATCTCTTTTCTTTCATATCTACGAATTTCTTACATGCTTCAACCCATAATTCAATCAGAATGTTATCATAAGACAAATCTGTTTTGTACATAAATAAATCTTCTAAGAAATCGTAAATCTCAAAAGCAATATCAAGACGATTTCTATTAATTGAAAAATCAATAAATTTCCTAATATATGTTACTGCATCACCAAATGATTGATAATCTTGCATTTTAGAGAAAATATTGCGAATAAAAATAATAAGGTAAGAATATTCACTGATGTCATTTAAGTAATATATCAACTCTTCAAGATCAATTAAAATGGTATTGAAACTTCTTTCGTTAATTGAAATTCTGCTTATACTGCTAAATTCGTTTTTTAAATACCCCGGAAGTCTATTAACTAAGATTTTATTAATAGTTTTTACAAATTCTGCAGAATTATCCATTAATTTATATTTTAAACAAACATTTTCTAAAATAATGTAAATAAATAATGCTCGTTTGCTTGGTTCTAATTTAAATATCGTTCTTCCTAAGCTCTGCATACTGAGATGGAAATATTCTGAAGGTGCCACAGATTTTCTTAAAAAAATCTGTAATATTTGTAATTCAAATAATCTCAGAAAATCATCTCTTTCATGCAACTTTGCTGAAAAAGAATTTATGAATTTTGTTATTCCTTTTTGGGATAAGGTTTCCATTTTTACAAATTCCCGAAGAAGATTTGTGCAAAAATTATTAAATAAATAGAAATCTTCTAATTTAGAAAGAAATGAAAAGAATCTCTTATAGGCATCTATATATTTGATTAAATCAATTTCAACTTTTTCTTCTTGATGTTTCACAAGAGAATTTAAATACATCCACCATGAATTGGAAATAATCATAATTAATTGATGCTTTTTCTGAATATCCAACCAATCGCTTTTCTCAATTTCAAAAGTTAAATCATTAAGCAGTCGAGAAGCCCATTTATGATTTCCAGCAAACAGTAATTTGCGAGAAGTGATAATTTTATTTTGGAAACTAGTTAAAAACCCTTGTTTAAAATCTGTACTAACAGACATCTTATTATCTTAAATTATTTATTTTAATTTTCTAATTCTTGTTTTTTGTTTAATTCCTGGTGTTTAGGATTCTGAATCCATCCTTTTGTTAGTTTATTTTGAGCCCATAAGACTGACGCTCCAATCCAACCAATATTTTCTCTTCCTGAGACACTTAATACTTTAATATTATCTGTCAATTTTTCTGAAAAGTGAGATGAAATTTCAATTCTTAATCTTTCATCTAATCCTGGCATTAAACTACTACCACCAGCTAGTATGATATTAGGTAAGATATCCTCCCAATTTTCACGATCCCAAAATTTAATTACTTTTGAAACGGCTTCAGGTAACCCTATGTAATCAATATGTATCAACGTAGGATTAAATAGAGGTTCACAAAGCATAAATCTTTCTGAATTAATTTCTAAGGATGTTCCATCTGGTAAATTTATATTTCTATTATATTTCGTTAAACCATCCTTGATTTTCTTTATCTCCCCTTCTGGATCTACAGTAACTAACGATAATTTTTCCTTAATTTCAGAAGCAATCATTTTATCAAAATACACTGTTTTACCTGATCCTTTTTTTGATAAAATCAAATTTAGTAAATAGTTTGTTAAGTCTTTACCAGCTATTGGATAAGTATCCCTTGCCATATCATTAGAAAAGCCATGCAAAAATGTAGTTACAATTGTATTTACTTCACCCATACTTACTACCGCACCACTAGTCTTACGTAATGTAGCTAATATTGCTTGACTTTCGGATAAAAAAAGTAGTGAAGGAAAATCAAATACATTAAAGAAAATATCTTGTAACTTAGTTTTTTCTAATTCTGATATAAAAAAGGGAGAAATTATTATAATTGGGTGTTTAAAATGGTTTTCACCAGCTATTTTTAATTGTTTATAATGATGATAAAAGAATTTTGGGAAAATATTATAATTACTTTCTTTCCGAAATTCATGGATTTTAAGAATATTTGAATATTTTAAAGCTTCTTGTCCAAATAAATGATTTTCAATGCTTTTTTCAGTTATATAGATATCTTCTAAACCATCAATTACATCTGAAGTAAATAAATAATCTGTATTGTTAACATAGACACTAGGGGCAATAATATCTGGAAAATCATCTCCTGCCCAACCCATTCTTAAGTTTTTACTTCCTATATCAATAATAAGTGGACGTAACTGTTTTTTTTCTTCAGATGACATAGTAAATTATTTAAAAATGTGTCTTAATATAATCTTTTCAACATTAGAAAATTAGTTATGGAATATATTTTAATTCGTGAATAAATTCATCTGTTACTCTTTTTAATTGATATTCTTTAACTTGTAATTCAAGTAAACCTAATACCCTTTTAAATTCACCAGACATAGATTCAATGTCAACTTCTGCGACTCTTTCAATTTCATCACGTTTTACTTTGAATTGCTCTAAATTTAATTGAATATTACTAAAAATATTTTTAATTGATCCAACCAAATCATCTGTATTTTTCTTTGTTATTTTCCGCATCTTCCTTAAAATACCTAGTATATTAGAAATTGACATTTCCCATCTATCATAATTCTCATTATAACTTGAGAGTAAACTATTGAAAAACTCTGTTAGTTTCATATAGATATTCTCTTGTTTAATAAATGAAGGTTCTTTTTTAGTTGAAGGTATAGTGGGAGGAGGAGATTGAACCTGTTCAGGTGGAATTTCTACTGATAAGGGTTTTTCAGTTTTCTCTTTTCCTTCAGGAACTAGCGTGGTTTTAGGGGGTTTTTTATCTTTGGTTCTTTCAACTAATGGAATATCCTCTAGGACGTATGCTTCAGCAATTTTACTGCGTGATTCGTGCGATAATTGAGGTGTAATTTTTAGGTCTCCTTCTCTTTTTGGTTGGACAAAACCTTGCCCCTCAGATACACCCTTTAATAATGATTGTAAGGTGGTTTCTGTAGTTTCAGCGGAGTGTAATGCTGTATCTAATGAATATTCATAGATCTCTTTTACAGCTTCTTTGCTTTCAGGTATTTTTTTCCTTTTTTCTTTTTTTTTCTTTTTCGCCACCAAATACACCTAATCTTTAATATTATGAATTTAAAGTTTAATCTAATTGAGAAAAACTTACTTCGAGTGCTTCTCCTTTTTCATTTAATATTTTTTTTAAAATTTCTATATCCTTAGGACTTTCTGATATCGCAGTCCAAACTGCTGTTTTATCCTTTTCAACAATTACTGCTTCACTATACACTAAACTAATACCTTCTTCAGCAAAGATATCAAGTATTTTAGCTAAAGCTCCCGGTTTATCTTTCATTATCACTTTTATCTTTACTAGATTGCCTTCACTTTTTAATCCAATAGGCGTTATCCTTATTTCTTTTGTTTCTGAATCACTCACTAACATTAGCTGGGAATTCGTTGTAAGTCCTAAATTCTTTCTTGTAACCAGAGGTAAAACTATCCGTCCCCGATTATCGATTGTAATAATTTTTACATCTTTCATATTTTTAATTATCGTTTTATTGCTATAAATTTCTAACTGTAATCATGGAAATAATTTTCTTATAAATATTATCAAAATTATTATTAATAACTTTAATGTAATCCTAATGAACTAAATATAACATTTAAATGAAAGAAAAAACGGAATTTTCTGGACATAATTCATAATTGTAAGGAGATTACCTATTAAAGAATTTAACTTTAATAAAATAAAATGAAATTTGTTAGTTGAAAAAATAAAGAGATTTATATATTTTTTTAATACTCGCTCTTTAAATTTGTTAATAATAATCCTCTTTTTAATTCATTAAACTTCTAACTGTAGTAATGGTAATTTTCTTCTTATTAATATTCAGTCAATATATTTTGATAAATAGGAATAATTATATTTTACTTAAATATTCTGAAAATTTGGAAAAATTCATTACTTTCTAATATTTTGAAATTTTGGAAAAACTAATATTCAAAAATTATCTAAATGAAGATTTAAATAAAAATTCTTCATGATTTTATTTAAATTAAAAACTGAAATAACCCATAAAACATTAAAATTTGATAATATCAGGGTTGATAAAAAACATGAAGCAAAGTATTTCTAACTTGTTTTCATCTATTTATCCTCTCTTTTTATTCTTTTCCATTTTCATATTGAGAGATAAATTATCTCCTAGAAGATGCCCTTCTGGGAGATTTCTCTCAATATCACAAATTTCCATTTTCGAATCATGTCAATGTGAATATTAGAGGATCAAAGAAAAAATCTAATTATTTCTGAATATCTTGATAAATTAGAAAAAACTGAATATTCTTGAATATTCTGACATGTAGGAAAGCTAGCTTTTCCAAAAGGATTATCAATAATATTTAAATAGAAGATTTGTGTGTTTTAATTAATCTATAATTTATAAATAAAAATTTAGTTAAAACTGAAAAGTTTTACTTAAAAAAAAATAAAATAATTAATAAAATAACAAAAAAAAAACAAAAGGTATTTGTTATGGAAATGGAGAAAAAAAATTTAGCAATAATAATCTTAGCGATTGTCCTTGCAGCTTCAGGCGTAGGGAACATTATCTTTGGTGTACAGCTAGGGATTATAGAATTAACTCCACCTCCAGGAAAAACCTTAATCTGGGGAATGGGTGCCGCACCTCCTTATCTTGATCCTA
>JAEOTH010000182.1 GCA_016839915.1 Promethearchaeota archaeon | reverse complement strand
TTATAGAATTATAGCACCTGATATGATGGGGCATGGTTTAAGTGAGGGGATTAGAGGGCATTTTACCATGGAACAATTTGAAAAGACTGTATATGATGTAAATTCTTATGTTATTGAAAATTATGATAAGAAAAATTGTCTAATGGGTTCAAGTTTGGGGGGTATTAATACTCTTTATTCTGTAGCCTATGATAATAGATTTAAAGGTGCCATATGCCATAATACTGCAATATTCAATGAAAAAGCTTACAAAAAAATAATTAATTTACATGGTGTCTTAAAGCTATTAATACATCTATTACCTGTTGCCGCTAAGATTGTTCCCAAACTAAAACTAAGTACCACCTTATACTTGGATTTTGATAATCTAGCTAAAACAGAAAGGGTTTTAGAGCGAATAAACCTGTTATTAAAGGATCCACTAATTAGCCTTAAGTACACGTTTAAAGCCCTTAGAACTCAGATGAGAGATCCATTACCAATACCTATAGAAGAAATACAAGTACCTGTTATGATAATAAATGGAACCGAAGATGTTTTGTTTATCTGCCCAACCTTCTACTGGTGCTGCAATAACTAAGTTATTCATTGCATCTTGATGACGTAATTCTGAGAAAGGTTTATTGTGCTTTATGTACGTTTGAAGGGTGGTCATAAATAAGCTAGATTCTTGTTCCCTTAGGAGATCTGGGTTAAAAGCGACGATAAACAGAATAGCATCACCACTTTTAGCAAATTCATATTCTGCTTTAGTACGCCACATAGGAAATTCTTCGAAAGAGTCTCTTGGAGCATGTTGAAATCGAATTAATTTTAATTGATCATCATCCTAAAAAACTTCTACAAATCTCGCTCCTATTTGATAGGCTTTTTTAGTAATCAATCGTACTAATGGAGCTAATTCTATTGGTGCTCCGTAATTAAGAGGTGCGGTTCCTATCAGCAAGCGTTGACCTGGTTGTAAATTAAGACCCACACGTAGGATTACTTCAGCATATTTTTCTAAATTTTTTTCAAATTCTGAAGACATTGGATTCACATATAATTTTAAATAATTATCAAGTATTTTATCTTATCTAAAATCTTCTTTAAAATTATCTTTTTATGACTAATTGTGGATTATAAATGGGAAAACAAAACGAAATTACAGAACCATCAATATGATGGTTCTGATGGTACAGAACCATATAGAAAAGAGATAATATAATAGAGATAATATGTTTTATACTATTTTCTACAAAAATTTCAATCCTTTAGAGGAATAAATTTAATTTATTATCTTCACACAAATTTTTATTTATGTAAAATATTTATAAGATATTGATATTTGGATTTTTAGATTTTATTTAAAAATAGTATTACACCCTTAATTAAAGCGAAATAATAAGCAAAATGCATGATGTAAATTTACGATTAAAAAAATTGTTAGAAAGCGACCAAAAATATATTTTTATCGCAGGAGCAGGTTGTTCTATTAATCCACCATCTAATCTTCCAAGCTATAATGAAATTATGGAAGAGATAATTAAATTTACATGTGCAAAATCAGAAATTGAAAGCCTTTCTAAAATTGAGGGATTGAGATTCGAAATATTGTTAGAAATTATTAGAAATCAAGTAGATAATGATTTGAAAATAATAGAATACATTGAACAATGCAATAAGCCGAATATTATTCATTTCTTTCTTGCAGAAATGATAAACAAAGGACATACTGTTATCACTACAAATTTTGACAATTTAATAGAACATGCATTAATTCAATCTAATACTGGCAAAGACCATATTTCTTCAGTAATAACTGAAAAAGACTATAGAGAATTCAAAAATATTTCTGAGTATTTAAATTTAGGAAAAAAATTTCTATTTAAATTGCATGGTTCAATGAAAAACATCTTAACTAATAGGAATACTAAAGATTATTTTCTTTCATTTATCAAAAAAATTGGTTCATTTAAATCCGAATTTGACATATTTTTTGTTGAACCATACAAAGGAGTTTTACTTAATAAATTGTTAAATAATTCCAGTATAATTTTAATAGGTTATTCTGGACAAAATGATTTTGATATAATCCCAATTTTAAAGAAATATCATAAACTACAAAGAATCCTGTGGGTTAACCATATTGCAAATGACCACGGGAATAATAATATAATTGAGATTTTAAACAAAAATGAAAAACATGAATTTACTGACAACCTAGATAAAATACTTTTTCAAATCAAGAACCAGAATCCCAATGTTGAAATCTTTAGATATAATACAAATTCAATTGAATTTATAAAAAATATCATGGGTTTTGAATATTCTCTTAATACACCTGGTTTTTCCATAAAATTTGGTGATTGGTTAAACCAAAATGTTGATATTCCAAGCATGATGATGAAATATTTGATCCCACATATATTGTATTTTAATTTTGAAAGATTTGATGATTCTTTTAGATGTGGTATTAGAGCTTTAGAATATATTAATGAAAATGATGATCAAAATCATAAACTCTTAATTTTAAATAATATTGCATGGTTTTACTTTAGAATGGGAAATTATTCTGAAGCACTTTTAAATTTTAAAGAAGCCCTTAAAATTTCTCAAAATCTAGGTTATAAAGATCGAGAAATTATTTATTTAAGTAACTTAGGAGAAATTTATGAGAGAATAAAGGACTTTCCTGAGTCATTGAAGAGATATAAGGAAGCTATGAAAATTGTGGAAGAAACTGGTAATCTTACTGAAGAAATTAGAATTATAAATAGCATTATTGAAATATATGAAGAAATGCAAATGTATTCTGAAGCTTTATTATTCTCTGATAAAGCATTTAAAATTTCTGAAAAATTGGGTGATTTGAAGAAGAAAGCAATTATTTCAAACAACATTGCATCTATTCATCATAAACTTGAAAATCTTAATTTATCTTTAGAATATTTTCAACAATCAGAAAAAATTTTCCGAAGACTAAATGATATTAGAAATTTAGCAATATGTTTGAATAATATTGGTACAATTTATCAAAAATTCGGAGATTTCTCAATTGCTTTGGAAAAATTTGAAGAAGCCTTAGAGTATGATCAAACCCTTAAAAACAAAGAAGGAAAAGCTTGGCGCTTATCTAAGCTAGGAGAAATATATTTTTATCAAAAAAACTATACAGAATCGTTAAGATATTTTATAGATGCCATTAAAATCTCCCAGGAATTAAAAGATTTTAGAAGAGAAATGAAATTTCATAATCTACTCGGAAAATCAAATTATTACTTAAGGGATTATTCAAACGCTATGAATTCATTTAACAGCGGTAAAAAAATTGCAGAAATGTTTAATGACTTACCAACAAAGGCAGATTTTCTCAACAACATTGCTGGATGTTATTATTTACAACTTAATTATGAAAAATCCTTAAAATCTGCTGAAGAAGCACTATTAATTCTAAAACTAATTGGGCTAGGAAAATCTATAAAAGCAATAACATTAGAAAAGAAGATAATGGATATCAAAAATCAAATGGATCTATAACTCTTTCATTGTTATATCTCTCTTAATCATTACCTTTATATTATGGGGGTCATCGATATGTATCAAATTTATATGATTTTTTTCCTTTTTACCCAGTAAATATGTAGGTTCTTCCGATGGTTGTTTTTCCTCTTCAGAAATAAATTTTCTCACAAATACATCTGGAAAAACAGGTGTTGAATAACAATAATGGCAAAATGATCTTTTTTTCGCGAGTTCGAGAACTTCAAGCAGTTCTTCATCTGAAACATTACTCTCTACCTTTAATTCAATCTCAAAATTATCAATCATAGAGACGCTATCTTCAATACCAAATCCCGTGGTTAGATCTATATACATTTTTGAACGAATTTCTAATTTCTTAAGTTCAATACCACGTAATCCTGCTATTGTTGCAAAATGAGTAGCAAAATCACCACTAAAGCCCGCAATACAAAGCGCTACTGGATGAAAAGATGTTCCCCCACCACCTAATATTATAGTTTCATCGGTTTGAACTGTAATTTCTCCTGCTGATTCTGTGGGTAATTTAATTTCGAATTGCGGTCCATATTGTACATCCAATCTCCAATGACCTTTTGCTTCAATAAACCGTTTACACAATGATCGATTTTGTTTGAAAACTTCAACGGTATCTTTATATGCATCCAGATTTAATCTATTGAATATTTTTTTATCTTTGAAATTTGAATTATTATGGTTAAGGGATGGTTTTCCTTCATTTTTTAAAGTAATTTTAGGGATGGTTGAGGTTGATATACAATAATAACAAAAACAACGCCGTTTTGTAATTTCTGAAATTTTATATAGTTCTTCATAACTAGCATCACTTTCAATAAATAACTCAATTTGGTAATGATCAACTATAGGAATATTTTCTTCAATATTTAAAACTGAAGAGAAATCTAAATCACCTTTAACTCTTATCATTAACTGTTTTAATTCAATACCTTCCATTGCTGCCCATTTTGCAAATGCGGCGCTGTAACAACCACAAAATCCAGCCATACATAAAGATATTGGATGTAGTGCTGTTCCTCCTCCTCCAAAAAGAGTTAACTCATCCATTTGTACTGTAATCTCTCCGGCTCTCTCAGTTTTTAACCTTGTTTCAAATTGTGGCCCGTAATCCAAATCCAATCTCCAGATCCCTTTTACATCCAAAGTTTTTTTGCAAAGTTCTCGATTTTGCATATATTGATCCACAACTTCTTTAAATCCTTTTAAATCAATGCGATTTAGCAGTAAATGCTTAGGAAAAGAGAGATTACTTACCTTTTCTTCTATTCTGTCTGCTAATTTCTTTAGAACATCAGTAAAATTTCCAAATCCCATAATAACTTTCAAGAAATAGTATTGACTTTAAAATTATATTCTTATTTAGGATACCTTAAATATAAAAAAACTATTATTTCAATCTTTTGTATCAAAGAAATAAAGATAAATATGTAGAATAAAAAAAGTAATTGAAATTTTTTTAGATATCGCTCATTCTAAAATATAAATCTAATTTGTGCTGGAAATCGTCAAAAAAAGAAATGTCTCCATTCCACTTTTCGATCTCGTTAATTGAAAACATTTTTTCAAACATAGAACCAATAACTGAACAAATTTTCTGAATTTTTTTCTTATTCACATCTAATGGTGATCTACAAACTAAAACGAGTTCGTCTTGTAGACAATGAATACATGAATATTTATTATTCCCAATATTGAATCCCTTCAATTCTCTTCCTGAAACTTTTTGACTGAATGTTTTTATTGCAGAAATGAAGAATCCTAAGAAAGTTTTATCCACATTTTTCTCTTTAGAAAAATCAACTATAGGAACCCCTGCCTTTGAAAAGACCCAGAGCTCATCAAGTAATGGAGACATTTTTGAAAATGATTTATTTAGATTTGTATTTTATTTTTTTGAAGAACCTAATAGAATTTCTTTATATGTTTTATAACTAAGATTAACGATTAGTAAAACAAATAAACCTCCGAAGATGTAAACAATTGCAACCATAATATTCGTAACTGCCGTGTTTTCGAGAGTTAAAAATATGATGTTAAAAACATACCCCCCCAAAAACAAAATAATCAAAATTTGTATAACTACCCATTTTTTTACTAATTTGGTTGCAGGAAATAACTCTTTTATTTTAATGACAATCAATAGACTTAAAATGAAAAATATAATACCTCCAATCGAACAAATCAGACTAAAATAGAAATTCCAATCTAAAGTCATAAGAATACCCTCGTTTGTATAAGATTTTATTTATTAATTTTGAATATTTGCTAATTAGTTTTATCCATAAAAAACTTTTTTCTTATCGTAATCTTCAAAGTGGTAAATAAATTTTTAATATTAATGATTTAATCAATTAAATATTTAATTTCTGAAAGAAATCTCTGTTCACTATTTGAAAATACGTTTCTATCTCCCTCAAAATCTTCTATCAGAACTTTAGGATAAATCTCACAAAATCTTTTGGATACAACATCTAATTCTTCATTTACTTTATCCTCTTTAGTTTCACTGTCGCAGCACGCTAAAAATATAATATCTTCTTTTTTCTTTATAGTTATCAATTTGTCTCCCCATTCGATATTTGATAGTTCACCATCTGCTATGTGTCTAGTTAACGCATTAAAAGCAGTTAAAACTTGACCGAAGAATTCGGAACAAAATTGTTGATCATTTATACGATCAAATAAAATATTATTTTTTTTATCCAATACTGCAAAATTTTCAAATAGTTTTCCCAATAAAATCACTGTAATTTTTAATTAATAATGATTACTAATTCTCATCAATACACTTATTAAAATTATATTAATGAAATTATTTATTTGTATGTTCTTTTATTTACTCAAATATAGCTAAATTTTTAAATTCAAAAAACTAAATAAATTTAAGGTGACTTTCAATTAGCATTGATTGGCCTAAAGTAGAGGAAGAACCAGAAAAAATCTTTAAAGTGGAAGGTAGATATCTATTAGATCTCCATGCTAAAACTACCGATTTAGAAAAAAGTATAACAACTTATAGAGATACTGCTAAAAGAGCTACTGAAGATTTTAACAAATCAATAAAAGAATTAGATGCACTAAAGAAGGAATTTCGTGATGTTACTAAAAATCTTGAAGAATTAAAAGAAAAAAATAACCAAGTAACAGTTGATTTAAAGAATAGTCAGCAATTTATTAATGAGTTAGAAACCAAATTAAAAGAATCTGAAACTAAAGTA
>JAEOTH010000181.1 GCA_016839915.1 Promethearchaeota archaeon | reverse complement strand
CTTGTATTCTTTTTTTTGTTGTAGAATTAAACATAGAAATCAAATAATCACTTTTATTTTAAATAAATAATAGAATTCGTTAATATTAATTATAGGGTTGTATGATCAACCTTATATATTTTTTTTAAATTTATACTATAATTAACAATTCCATAGAAATCTCTTAATATATATTTAATTGAAATCTTGGAATTTGTTCTATAGTATTAATAAAATATTTTAAATTTAAACTATGCAAATTTCAAATATTATTTGTTAAATATAAGAAAAAATCTATTCTTTTTTGAGAATAATTCTTGCATCTACGCAGACTAATCCTTTTTCGTAAATAAACACAGGATTAAGATCCATCTCTTTGATTTCTTCATGTTTAATGACAAGATCAGATATCTTTAGTAACACTTCAACGATAGCATTAATATCAGCTTTTGGTTTACCACGATATCCATCAAGTATGGGAAATCCTTTGATTTCATGAATCATTTCTTTAGCATCATATTCTGTTATTGGAGCTATTCGAAAACTAACATCCTCTAAAAGTTCAACTAAAATTCCACCAATTCCAAACATTAAAGCAGGACCAAACTGAGGATCTGTGGTCATACCAATGATAAGTTCTGTAATTGGCTCAACTGCCATTTTTTGGACAGAAATATTTTTTTCTGTTTGGGACGGAATTTTCATTAGATCTTCATATGCTTGCTCTACTTCTTTTTTATTCTTCAAATTTAATTTTACAGCACCAGTATCAGATTTATGAACAATATCTTCAGCAATTAATTTCAAAACTATTGGATATCCAACTTTTTCTGCTGCAGATAAAGTCTCTTCTTTAGTTGATGTTAAAGCTTGAGCAGGGATTTCAATCCCAATCTCTTGTAATAAATTCTTTGATTCAAATTCAGTCAAAACAGTCTGGTTTGCTTTAATTTTATCTTTTATAACTTCAGTAATATTCATTCTTATAAATCAGTCTCGTTTGAGAATATTGACTATTTAACTTCTAATTATGATTTAAAATTCTAAAAAGGATTTAAAATTATTCAAAAAGGATTAAAGAATTAGTTAAAATGAAGATAATTTATTTTAAATATAAAAATTATAAAAATTAAATAAAATAAAGAGTTATTTAAATATTTTAAATATTGTCATCCCTCTCCTCTTACGAATCCGCCATTTCCTAATCTCATCGACAACTGAAACGCTAAAAGCACCTATAAAGAGAGTGATCCAGTAATAAGGGTGGAGTAAAGGTACTACATGAAATGCTATTCCCATTGGTGTAAATAATATGAGTAATTGTAAACCTAAAGAAAGTCCAGTCGCCCAAAATAGATGTTTATTCGGAAATAAGTAAAATGGTTTTATGTTAGAGGTGCATGTAAAAACAAATAGCAATTCACAAATGACTAGATTTGAAAATAATATAGTTTGAGCCAATGCAATTGCATACCCTTGCGCAGTATAAGTTACGCCAAATATTGTTGCACCCGTTACAAGTCCTGGATCTACTCCCCCCGCAGTCCAACCAGGAATTAAGACACCCCATAGAAGTAAATAGAGTGTTATATCTGTTATCGATGTATATATTCCAAGTAGAAGAACTGGGCCTTTAATCTCAGGAAGTAAAGTAAATCCTTTTCTTGGTTTATCCTTCATTACATCCGGATCTGTGGGTGTAAACCCTAACACCATAGCAGGAATGCCATCAGTGGCAATATTAAGCCATAAAATTTGAATTGGCGCAACTGGAAGACCAATGAAAACAAACGGAAATATTTTCATCACTATATATGCGAATAGAATTAAAAAGATCTCATCAAAATTGGTGCTTAACATATATCGGAAGAATCCTTTAGTTGTCTCAAATATTCCACGACCTTCTTCTATGGCATTCACAATTGTTGCATAATTATCATCTATCAGTATCATTTCAGAGGCTTCTTGAGTCACTTCAGTTCCTTTTAAACCCATCGCTACACCTACATGTGCACCTTTCACAGCTGGGGCATCATTTACTCCATCCCCTGTCATTGAAACAATGAGATCTAATTCTTTTAACCGTCTTAAGATCCTTAATTTATGTTCAGATGTAACTCGAGCAAATATATCTACAGTTTTAACTCTTTCACGCAGCTCATCATCGTTCATTTCCTCTAACTCGATTCCGGTTATTGCTTCACTTGATTGTGTTAATCCAATTTCATGTGCGATCGCAATCGCAGTGATTTTATGATCACCTGTAATCATTAAAGTCCTAATTCCTGCCATTCTAGCTTCTTCAATGGCATCTTTTACTTCATCCCTAGCTGGATCAATTATACCCGCTAATCCAAGGAATGTAAAATCGGTTTCGATATCTTCTTCATTATAACCTTCTTGTAGGGGTTTATAAGCTATACCTAAAACACGTAGTGCATTCCTAGCAAATTCTTCATTTTTTTGTAGAATTAAATCTTTTACTTCATTAATAGGCCTCTCTCGACCATCCATAAGTGCCTTGCCAGCTTTATTCAATAACACATCTGGCCCACCTTTAATTAAAGCAAACATCTGATTATCAATTTTTGAAACCACTGACATCATCTTTCTATCTGAACTGAAAGGAATTTCATCAACCTTTTCAGCTATAGTATCTAGTTCCATTTTCATAGCCAGAACTTTTAGTGAAATTTCTGTAGGATCACCAACAACATCGGTATCATTAGTACCATCATTTTTTAGAGACACATTTGAATTATTGCAGAACATACAGACCTCAAGAAATCTTTTAAGATAATTTTCTTCTGTTACAGGGACTTGTCTACCCTTAACTCCTATAATTTTTCCTTCAAGAGCATAACCTACTCCTTCAACATTATATTCAGCTCCTCCTAGAAAGACTTTAACAACAGTCATTTCGTTTTTTGTAAGTGTACCTGTTTTATCTGAACATATTACATTAACTCTACCTAAAGTTTCAACTGCAGTCAATTTTCGAACAAGAGCATTACGATCCGCCATTTTACGCATTCCTATAGACATTACAACAGTTATTACGACGATTAATCCTTCAGGAACAGCAGATACTGCTAAAGAAATTGATATCTCAAAGGCTTCTATAAGTTCATCAAGATTAAATCCTGTTACTAGTAATATTATCAGTTCTATGAAAAAAACAGCAAAACAAATTATTATAATTACTACTCCTAAAAGTTTTCCAAATCTATTTACTTCTTTTTGAAAGGGACTAAGTTCAATTTCTTCTTCTTGCAAACTTACTGCTATTTTACCAATTTCAGTATTCATTCCTGTCCCTATAACTATTCCTTCTCCATTTCCACGAGTAATAATTGTGTTCATATAGCCAAGGTTGGTTCTATCAGCTAAGATCATCTTCTTATCCACAGGATTTAGTTGCTTTTTAACTGGTTTTGATTCCCCCGTTAATATTGCTTCATCAACATAAAGTGAAAATTCCTTACCAAGTCTTATATCAGCAGGGTATTTATCCCCCTCTCCAAAGAGTACAATATCTCCTGGAACTACATCTTCTACTCCAATTTCTATAACTCTTCCACCCCTACGAACTTTAGCAAAATGTGGTGCTAATTTCTTAAGACTCTCAAGTGACCTTTCTGCTTGATATTCTTGGTAAAATCCTAATATAGCATTCACTATCAAAATTGCAGCGATAACAATGGCATCAATATATTCTGAAGGGAAAGGTTCACCAGTTGTAGCAGATTCGTATATTCCAATTATAATTGAGATTATTATAGCAAAAATTAAAAGATATATCAGAAAATCTTTAAATTGACTTATAAGGATCTGCAAAGCAGTTTTTCCCTTTTCCTTAGTTAATTCGTTTTTGCCAAATTCTTCAAGCCTTCTTTGAGCTTCATTTTCAGTTAAACCAGTTTCTACAGTAGTATTTAACTGTTCAGCTACTTCTTTATAATTAATTGAATGTGCGGAAATGTTTTCTATATTTCCCATAATTAAATCAATTTTTATTTATTTTTTTTTAAAAATGTATGTCTTATATTCTAATTATTTAATTAATAAATATAAATTCACTTATAGTGAAATAAAGAACCTAAATTGCTAATAAATATAAATACAAAATTTATATGTATAATAAATCTACTAAAAGTAAAATTATGCTAACGATCAAAATTGTGAATTTATTTTTAAAATAAAAATTAGCACTCGATTATTATGAGACCATCTCGAGTTTTTAGGCTGATATTCCGAATTTTTATATCCTTACTGACTCTATCGGTAACTATTGTATCTATTCTTGGTGGATTATCTGCATTTATGATTATTATGACTCCAGGGAATATTGGAGTAGACCCTGGCGATGTTAGTTTCAACTTTGATCCTTCACCACTCAATATTAACTTCACATTACCCTTTAATTTAACAAATGCAGGATATTTTGACTTAGAGAATCTTGAGCTTAAAATCGATCTTGCTATGAATTATAGTCATGTTGATGGAGG
>JAEOTH010000180.1 GCA_016839915.1 Promethearchaeota archaeon | reverse complement strand
ATGTGTATGATATGCTAACTTCAGAAGCAGCAACAATACCCCCTGGAAGTGGAGGATTGCTATTTTTAACGGCATAATCAAACTTCCGAAAACTGACTATTCACGGCTTAGATTGGAATCATACTAGAGCACATATAATACGTTCGATAATGGAATCTGCTGCCCTGGGTACTCGATATTATCTCCAAACAACAGAAGCAATGGGGGGTGAAAAAACGACTGAATTAAGAGTTGATGGAGGAGGAATGAATAGTGATTTATGGGCTCAAATTTTTGCAGATACTATAGAGAAAAAAATATTAGTATCCGAGAATAAAGATGGTGCTGCTGTGGGTGCAGCAATTTTGGGATTTTTAGGATGTAAAAGATATAATATAATTGAGAATGCTATTGAAAATATGGTTAGATTTTCTATAATTAAAAATCCCATTAAAGAAAATTCAAAAATATATAAAAAATTATATAGAATTTTTCTACCAACACTTCTAGAAATTTATTCAAAAAAGCGAGTCACTAAAGATTTATAAATTTTTTTTTTTTATTTATTAACACTTTTTCAAGATGATTAGGAGTTATAATCAGTAATTTTGAAAATTTAGTAAAGTATTTTTGGAATCTTTTATTTCAAAAATTATAGGATATAATAAGTCACAAGCTCACATGCCTTATTTCAAGAACCAAGAGGGTTATAATCTATATTATGAGAATATAAACCCAGATTCAAAAAATTGTACGATTATTTTACTTCATGGATTCGCTTCTTCTGCTTCATTTTTTAAAGCACAAATAAATATTTTGAAAGATAACTATCGCATTATTGCTTTTGATGCATTAGGGCATGGGAGGAGTGATCACCCGAAAGAAATCAATCTTTCAAAAAATCTTAGATATGATATCATTAGGGACTTGGAAGATCTTTTAGGATATTTGAAAGTAACTGAAAGATATGGGATGATAGGACACTCTCTTGTTGGAGGGATGATTGGTCAGTTATTCGCTATAAAACATCCCAAACTAATAAAATTTCTCATTCTGTTAAATTCAGGTTGCATAATGATTGATAATGTTATCAGAAATATATTTTACAATTTACTCCCATATTTTATTCGAATGAATTTTCTTGAAATGTTAGCTAATTCTGTTGATAAAATACTTGATAAAACAATACCATATATAATTACTGCATTATCTGATTCCTTAACAGGATTAAATTTAACAAGAGCCCAATTACATATGCAGATTGAAGACCAGATTTTCCGTATGATTCATGAAATAAAAGAATATGATCCCTCGGGAATTAACTGCCCTACCTTAATAATTGGAGGAAGACTTGATAATTTTGCACCAGAACAGATGTCAGAAGAACTTCATAAGAAAATACCTCAGAGCGAGCTTGAGATTATCGATATGGCGGGTCACTTCATGCCTAATCAACGATCTGAAGTTGTTAATGAACTAATATGTAATTTTATTAGTCAATTTAAGTGATTATTACATACATTTTTATTAATCATCTGGATTTAATTTAAAATGAATGAAAACAAAATAATTAATGATCAAAATATATCCATTTCATTTTTTAAGAAAGAAGTCAAAAAATTTGTAGAGGAACGAAATTGGAATAAATATCATACTCCTAAAAACTTGGTTCAGGCAATAAATTGCGAAGCGGGAGAATTATCTCAACTGTTGTTGTTTAAAGATTATACGATAGAGGAGATATTGAACAATGAAACTCTTCTTACTAATATTGCTGATGAAATTGCTGATGTCTTTGTATATGTTATAAGTATTCTAAATATTTTAGGTTTAGATTTAAGTCAAAGTTTTATGAACAAAATGGAAAAGAATAAAAAAAAATATTCAAATAAAGAATTTAATAATGGAACTTATTATAAAAAGTGAAATTAAGAGAATTAAAAATGTCTAAAGTAAATAAAGAGTTATTGGCACCATGTGGTTTATATTGTGGTGTATGTGCTATACATATTGCTGATCAAGACAATAATTTAAAGTTTAAAGAAAGACTTGTCGATGTCTACAAACCTTTTACAAAAACGGTTGATGATATAAGATGTTCAGGATGTCTCTCAGAAAACCAAGAGAATATATTTGGATATTGTCAAACATGCCCAATCAGAGATTGTGTCAGGGAAAAAGGAATTGATGGCTGTTACCAATGTAATGATTTTCCGTGCAAATTTATAGAACGTTTTCCAATACCAGTGGGTAAAAAAGTAATTTTAAGAACAATACCTCTCTGGAAAGAATTAGGAACTGAAAAATGGGTTGAAGAAGAGGAAAAAAGATATCATTGTCCCGAATGTGGTAATTCCTTATTCCGAGGAGCAAAAAGGTGTAATAAATGCAGAATTTCAGTCAGTGTAGACTGATTTTAATCTTATTTTTTTATTAATAAAAAGGATTTTTATGGATTTTTCTATTATTATTTACCATGGTTACCAATAATATTGATAACATAATTAAGGAACAATTGCATTATACCTTAAAGGAAACGAATTTTTCTGACTTGGGGGAATTATATCAAGGAAAAGTTAGAGATAATTATACAAAAAAGGACATAAGAGTAATTATTGCAACTGACCGCCTGAGTGCCTTTGATAGAGTAATAACTACAATCCCATTTAAAGGGCAAATGTTAAATCAAGTATCATCCTTCTGGTTTGAAAAAACTAAAAAAATTGTTAAAAATCACATAATTGATATTCCAGATCCTAACGTAGCTGTCGTTCATCAATGTGAGACAGTTCCAGTTGAAGTAATTGTAAGGGGATACTTAACTGGAAGCATGTGGCGTGATTACAATAAAGGAAAACCTACTTCAGGGATAATGCCTCCTACGGGAATGAAAAAAAATCAGAAATTTGATGAACTAATTGTAACTCCCTCTACAAAAGCTGAGACAGGCCATGATATATACCTCTCGAAAGAAGAAATTCTAAAGAGAGAGATGGTCATGAAAGATATTTATGAAGAAATGGAAGAGGCTGCACTAAAATTATTTAAATTTGGGCAAGAGTTTTGTAAAAAGAACGGACTTATTTTAGTCGATACTAAATATGAATTTGGATTAAGAGAAGGCGAATTAATGGTCATTGATGAGATTCATACTCAAGATTCATCACGATTTTGGATCCTTGATACTTATGATGAAAAATTCGAAATTGGAAATACACCAGATATATTAGATAAAGAAATCTTTAGAGGATGGCTTATGGAGACCTATCCCAAGATTTTTCCTGAGATTAATCCTGATCAAGAAATTCCTCCAATTTCCGAAGATATCAAAATAGAATTAGCAAAAAGATACATGCGAAGTTATAAAAAGATTACTGGTATAGATTTTAAAGCTGAAATTTCAGATGTTAAAAAAAGGATTTATGAAAATTTAAAGCAAGCCAATTATTTATAGCACTTAAGTAAAATTTAAATATAACACCATAGTATTTTATTGTATTATGTTGAATTTAATTCTTTCATTTATTGATATTACATTATTTGTCCTCAGTTTTGCTTATCTTTTCTTAGACCTTCAAAGTTATAGGAGAGAGAAAAATGAGGATTCAAAAAGCACTGTTATACCCAAACGTAGTCGTTTTGCTTTATTATTTGGCCTACTTGCTTTAATAGTTGCAGTTGTTTTAAGTTTAGGTTATGTATGATTCTTTTTTATTAGTAAAGATTTTAAATTCATTGAAATTTGCTATTTTTTAAATATTGAATTTCATATCTTAACTGTCATTTTTTTCTCAGAAATCAGTTTTTAACTTGATTTAATTACTTAAACTAAATAGAGGAGTATTAAGTTCTTGTCGTTTTTGTCGATGAGCATTATTTTTAAATTAATAAGAATTAATAAAAATATATACAACTTCCTTTTTCGTAAATGACACTTCAAGAATTTATTGTAGAAGTTATTATTACTAATAAAGAAAAAGCTCGTGATCCTGTAGGAGAAACCATAAAACGAGACTTAATTGCCAAAAAAGGCTATGATATGGTATCGAATGTTCGAAGTGGACAATATTTGAGATTCAATATCGAGACAGAAAGTAAAGAGAGAGCAATAAATATCGTTGAAGATTTATTAAATAAGTTGAGAATTTATAACCCGGTAACTCAAAATTTCAGGATTTTAAAACTACAAAACGAGTCTTAAGAAATTATGAGTATAAAAATAGCTGTAATAATGTTCCCGGGAGCTAATTGTGATTTAGATACTATACATGTGTTAAAGAATGTTATTCATGTTGATGTTGATTTAGTCTGGCATAATTATTTTAAAGAATCTAATTACGATGCGGTAATATTACCCGGAGGCTTTTCATTTGGAGATTATTTAAGAGGTGGAATTATTGCTGCTCATAGTCCCGCAATAGATGAAGCAAAAATAATGTTTAAAGATGGGAGACCAGTAATAGGTATCTGTAATGGATTTCAAATTTTAGCTGAAGCTCAATTGCTTCCAGGTGCTTTATTGAAAAATGATTCACTCAAATTTATATGTAAATGGGTAAATCTTAAAGTTGAAAATAATAATACAGCATTCTCAAATAAAATGAATTTAGGTGATGTTCTTGCTTTACCCATAGCTCATTCGGAAGGCCGGTATTTCACTGATAATTTGAAAGAATTAGAAGAAAATGACCAGATTGTTTTTAAATACTCTGATGAAAATGGTGAATTTACTGAGACTTCAAATCCTAATGGTTCATTAGAAAATATTGCAGGAGTGTGTAACTACAATAATGCGGGAGTTTGTAATTGCATCGGGATAATGCCTCACCCTGAACGTGCTTCAGAAGCAATTTTAAGCCCAAAGGGGACTACTCATGGAACATTATTTTTTGAATCTATAGTTGAATTTATAACTCGGAGGAGTTCCTAATGACTAACGTGAAACTGAATGGAAAAGAAGCAAATATAGAGATGACTGAAGGAGAGTTTGAAAAGGTGAAAGAGTTATTGGGCAGGGAGCCAAGTATTACCGAACTAGGCGCATTTGATGTTATGTGGTCAGAACATTGTTCTTACAAATCTTCACGCCCAAAATTAAGAATATTTGAGGATGCCGAAGCAAATTATGATTATGTCTTAGCTGGTCCTGGACAAGATGCTGGAGTTATTGATATCGGCGATGGATATGCCTTAGCGTTTAGAATAGAATCTCATAATCACCCATCTGCGATAGAACCTTATCATGGAGCTGCAACAGGGATTGGAGGTATTATAAGAGATATTCTTTGTATGGGAGTGCGACCCATCGCATTACTAGATCCTTTAAGATTTGGCAGACTAAAAAATAATCCACATTCACAATTGTTATTTAAATATGTTGTGAAAGGTATTGCTGATTATGGTAATTGTACAGGAATACCTACAATAGGTGGTGAAGTTGAATTCGATGATAGTTTTGAAAGTAATTGCTTAGTAAATGTAGCTTGTATAGGATTGGGGACAATTGATGATTTCAAGCATGCTCCAAGCAGAGCATATAATCCAGGTGATTATGTAGTTTTAATGGGAGGGTCTACTGGAAGAGATGGAATTCATGGAGTAACATTTGCATCTCGTACTTTAACTGAAATGTCTGAAGCGGATCGTCCAGCTGTTCAAATTGGTGATCCGTTTACTAAAAAAATGATTATTGAAGCTACTTTAGAAGCCGTAAAAACGGGTTTTGTAAGGGGGTTGAAAGATCTTGGTGGAGGAGGACTAACATGTGCAACTAGTGAATTAACAGGTGATGGGAACACTGGGGCAAAAGTAGATTTGAGAAAAGTTTTTACCAGAGAACCAGGAATGAATTCTTATGAAATTATGCTCTCAGAATCACAAGAACGAATGACTTTCATTATTAAACCCGAAGGGTTAGAAACTGTTCTTGATATATTTAGAAAATATGAAATGAGTTTTGCAGTAATAGGTAGAACTGATGATTCGAAAGTTCTGAAGGTATTTGATGATGATAATCTTGTAGTAAATTTACCTTCGAAAGCCCTTTCAGAATCACCAACATTTAAGCGACAAGAAAAGCGACCTTTATATCTAGATGAATTGTTATCTCAAAAAACTCCAGAATCAAATCAAAGATTCGAAGAAATAATCTATAAATTAATAGCATCTGAAAATATTTGCAGTAAAGAATGGGTATATCGTCAATATGATCACGAAGTTGGTGTTAGATCAGTTGTGAAATGCGGTGAAGGAGATTCAGGTGTTTTAAGAATTATTGGTACGGATAAATTCATAGCTGCTAGTGTTGGAGTAAATTCAAAACACTGTTTTTTGGATCCTTATGAAGGGGCTAAAGGGGGATTGGTTGAAGAATGTAGTAATGTAATAGCAAATGGAGCAAAACCACTGGCAATGGTAAATTGTTGTAATTTTGGAAATCCCGAAATTCCTGAATCATTTTGGTATTTTTCTAACTCTGTGGATGGTATGAATGATTTTTGTAGAAAATTGAGAATTCCTATAGTAGGAGGAAATGTGTCTTTCTATAATGAAGATGAGGTCAAGAAAACAGCAATTAAAGCAACACCTATGATAATGATAGTAGGACTCATTAGAGGTAAAGAAAATATCATCACTCTCCCATTTAAGAAGGCAGGGCATGACATCTTTCTTATAGGAGAAACTAAAGCAGAGTTAGGAGGGTCAGAATTTCATTCAGTTATCTTTAATATTGAAGGTGGTATTCCTCCAAAGGTTGATGAGAAAAAAATTAAAGCGACATGGGATTTTCTATTTGAGTTATATAAAAGAAGTTTGGTGAAAGCTAATCATGACATCAATAAAGGGGGTATTATCATCTCCATTGCTGAAATGTGCTTTAATCAAAAATTAGGAGCAGATTTAGATTTTTCAAATTGCTATAACAAAGATCTAAGAGATGATGAGTTTCTATTTAGTGAATCAGTAGGAAGATTCATTATAGAAACAGACCCTAAAGATTATAATTCTATCTTAGAAATCTCAAAAGACTTTGATATTGAACTTTACAAAATAGGCAAAACAGTTGCTAATCCCGAAATTAACATTAGAGGACTAAAATCTCAAAGTTCTACCCTATATGTTGAGAAAATGAAAGAGTTATTCGATTCTACAATCCCAAACTTAATGGAAATCTAAATTAATTTTAATTAATATCATCTAAATTTTTTAAATTTATTTATGTTCTCATATAACAATTTTTTTTTAAAACCATAAATTTGAAATATTTAAGTAATATTTAATAAATGGACAGCTACGTATGTTTTTATTGATCTATAAAAACTAAATATGGATAATAATTATGAGTGTTCGATGCCGAGCTTGCATAAAATGTAGAACATATCTTGTTATTCATCCAGGTAACCCTGTCAATCAGGTAGAAATTAAGAGATTTGAAAAGCAACATTTAGGTCATACAATAGTAACAGTTGATCTTAATGAAGTAAAGGGGAATTATAGTTCTTCAAAGAATCATGAAGCTGAAAACGCGACTCAAGAAGCAGAATAATCTATTTCTTATTTTGAATTCTATAAAAATAAAGAAAAAAAAATTTTAGATTTTAATTAATTATTGTTCTATCTTAGTACCACACCATTTACAAAAGCTTTCTGTCCCAGTAAGTTTACTTCCGCATAAAGAACATGTTTTTGATGTTGCTGGAGTAGTTACTGAAGGAACACCGACTTGTCTTCCTTCCATTTTTCCTCCACATTTAGGACAAAATTTAGCATCAGGTTTTACTGGAGAGTTACAACGATTACAGTGAATTTCTTTTTCGACAGTCTCTGGAGGAGCGGTTTTGTAAGGTGATATCTTTTTTTGTTCTTTTGTCGTTGGTTCCTTAAGTTTCAATTTTTTTTGGCCTCTTCTTGCTACTATTGCAGCTATTAATAAAATCACAATAACAACAAGAATTATGACTAAGATCCATGAAATATCAAGCCATCTCTCTACATTGGTAACGCCCGTATCATAAGATACATCAAAAGTGATTTCTGTTGATTCATCTGGTGAAATCATTGGATCAAAATAGATGAAAAAGTACCAATTTCCTGAAGTTGGAACTACAAATGTACCAGAGTGAAAAGTTACTCCTTCTTGCGTTTCGAATGTACCACTAAAGTTAGGTACATTTTTAGCTGTGTAATTTATTATATAATCAATATCGATTGGAGTCCCTTCATTGTTTTCCCATACAAGATAATAATCTTGTGTAGAAGGAACATAATAAGTTCCGCTACTTTGATTAGTGTGTTCATCTACGGCGAATGTTGGAGAACCTATATCATAATACCAATTATAAAAATTATAACCATCTGCAATAAAGAAATCAATTTCATCACTTGTGTTAAACCAATATTGTATTTCTGAAGTTGATCTAAGAAATAACCATTCAGACCAATAAGCTCCAGGGATAATAGTTTCTGAATTCATGATGTTAATGGGTACAGTTGTTACAGGTAGGTTTTCAAACGGTTGATTCCAGATGGCAAATGTTATATCACTTTGATTAGAATAGAAAGAGTATGTAATTTGTTGTCCTGATTCTGTGTATTCATATTCGTACCAAAATTCATTAAAATATAATGTTTCAGTAGATCGGTAATTAACATAGCCATTTTCGTCTGTATTACTAAATGGAAACCAAAATGCTACACCCGCAAGAGGGAGAATGATCAATGCGAGTATAATGACAAATAATATACCCCCACCAACATACATCGGACTATAATACCAAGGTCTGTAGTAATGTCCCGCCCAATACGGTGAATACCACCATCTATAATACCATGGGCGGTGATACCACCAATAAGGTCTATAGAATCTTCGATGCGGGCCATAATATCTATGAGAATAAGGGCCTCTTGGTGATCGTGATACTACTCTTGAAGCTCCAGTTCTTCCAAAAGGCCTTCCACTTCCACGATATCCGCCTCTAAATGCGCCAGAACCTCCTCGAAATCCTCCACCACGGAAGCCACCACCAAATCCACCACCTCGAAATCCTCCACCACGAAATCCTCCTCCACCACCTCGAGGCATTTTTTATTTTGGCACCTCACTAGTTTTAGCTTCAGGAGCTTCAATTCCACGGAAAATATAATCTCGATTGATAGCCAACAGTAATAATATCATTGATATAATTGACAGTGTTAATCCTATAGGATCAATAGCAATAATAGGTTGTGGAGTCTCAAGTGCAAAAGCAATGCCAAATAAAATCCATTCAAAAGCGATAAAGAAAACTGCTAAACCAGGCACAATTGTTCTTATAATCCAACCTGTTTGTAAATTTCTTGTATCAGAAAAACTTGTATAAACAATGGAAAACAAAGCTACAATTCCAGATATTAGAAGTAAAATGCTAAATATCCCAATTACTAGCCAGATAGGTCCGTTTCTAATGAACAAATCAAGAAATGGCACCATAATTCCTAATCCTCTTGCTTCGAATAAAGTAAAAGTGATTTTTCCTCCAACTGGACCAATACCTAGTAAACTCATTAAATCTAATTGATTTCCTGTATAAAATCCAATAACTCCTGCGAGAGGTAAGAGTATACTTAAGGTGAATGCTAAAATAGCACAAACACTAGCAAACCAGAATTCTGCGACTTTAGTATTTCTAACAGGAATAAGCCCCACTTCATCCACATTTTGATCAGGTATGAAACTCCAGCAATCATGGATAGAGCATACACCTACCAGTTTTTCTTTTTCAACTACTGGGACCACATTTACGTTTAAATCACGCATTCTAGTAAAAGCATCCGTAACGGGTGTATCCAGATTCACTGGAGATATTCTATACATAGCAGATACGACATTTTCAGTTTTTACGTCTCTCCCTTCTGCTACAGTGTTTTGTACGATATCGAAGTCCGCGATAACACCTAGAACTTTTTGGTTTTCACCTTCAACTACTACTAAATCTGGAACTCCTAATTCTTTCATCTTTTTGGCAGCATCTTGAATTGACGCATTTGAGTCTATAATCCCGTACTCATCGTCAATCACTAGATCTCTTACAAAATATTCTTTTAAAGCCATGGATTAAACATCCCATTTTTAGGTTAAATTAATTTTCTATGAAACATAACTAAAAAGCAATATATAAATCTTATTGTTAAAACAGATTACTCTATTACTAAAAGAGGATAATAAAAATTGGTCTCTTTATGTTATAAAAGATTTAATTTATAGGTTACTAACTTTATCTAGCATTTATTGTAGGTCTTAAAAATAGATTCTCATCCTAAAAGAAGATCTAATAAATAATTAAATGAATCAATCACTAAGAAGGGTTTAACTTCTGATTTAGAGGATTCAAAATACTGACCTTTACCTGTTTTAACTAATATACCCTTGATTCCTGTATTAATAGCACCTTGAATATCTGTTTCAGGATCATCTCCAACCACAAGAACATTTTCAATTCCAAAATTAATTTTGTTTAATGCTTGCAAAAAGTATTCTTTTGAAGGCTTTCCAAATATTTTAGGAGTCACATTTGCTGCGTTAGCAATCATTTGTACAAATGAACCTGTATCTATTACTGGTTCACCATTACGGTCAAGGTAATACCTATTACCTTGCATTCCAAGAAGTTTTGCTCCATTAAATACAAAGTTAAAAGCTCGATTAAGTCTCTTTACATCCCAATTATCATGAAAATCACCTATGATTGCAAAATCAGGTAACTCAGAGCCTTTAACTTTAAGAACGTCTTGAAATTCATTTTCTACTTCTTCTGTTGTAACAAAGTAAGATTTTTTGCGGGGATATTTAGATAGAAATTTTTTTAAAGCGATAACTGGTGTAAAAATTTCATCTATATTAATTATAAATCCATAATCTCTTAAAATTTTTAAAATAGTCTTAGGGGATTTACTGTCTGTATTTGTGAGGAAAAGAAGCTTAAAACCTGCATCACGTAGCTTAGAGACTGTTTCAACAGTCCTAGAGATGGCTTTTCCTTTAAAATAAAGAGTTCCATCAAGATCTACCAGTAATCCTTTAATTTGACTAAAATTTTTCGTATTTTTCTCCATTTTTCATCAGAAATAATATTATCTTTAATCAGATTTGAAGATTATTATAAATCAAATTAATTTATTGTTAGTCGTGAAAATAATATTCGTGAAAGCTTCATTTCACGTTCTAATATATGTCCTCTAGTATTTTTTACGTATTGTAAATAATACTTTATTGATTAATTCTGAATATGTTATTTATAAATTTCATATTCTATTAGCGATTTCATATTTAAATGAGTGTTAATGAATTAATTCTTTGTTTTACCCGCTTTGGATTAGTTTTGATGGCTTAGATATATTTCTTTCAGCTTTTTGGTTATACTATTAGACTTGTTGGAACTTGATCATATAGAATTTGAATGTTCGATTACCGATACATTTAAATAGTCGATTTGTCTTTAATATCACAAGTTTTATCAAAAACTGAATATTAGTGAGGTTAAAAAAAAATGTTCTTTGGCAAACGTTTCAGTGGTCATCATGGAGGACCTTTTTCAGGATTAGATATATTGGTGCTTTCAATTATCAGAAATCGAGAAGGGATTTCTGGATATAAAATAAGTCAAATTATTAATAAAAAATTTAATCCTATGTGGAGAGCGTCTCCAGGCACTATTTACCCTTTATTAAATAGATTGGATGAGAAAGGGTTCGTTGAGACAGAAGAATTTATTGATAATAAGAATCGTCAAAAAAAAATTTACAGAATTACAGGACAAGGCATAGAGCGATTAAAAGAAGTTTTAAAGGATAATTTTGAGGTAAGTATGAATACTCTTGGAGATTATATCCGCACAGTGGTAAATGCTTGGTTACCTCACGAAAAAGGAATAAGAGGAATGATGGCATGTTTTCCATATCATTGTGCACCAACTAAAAGAGAAATTAATCAAGAAGACTTTTCATTGGCAAATATCAATAGAGTTGAAAGAATTATTAAAGATTTAAATTTCAATAAAGAGAGAATTTCAACAAGATTAAAAGAAATTAACAGTGAAATCCAAAAATATGGAGAAATTTTAAAGGATTTAAAAGTAAAAAGAGAGACAAATACAAAAACCATTCCGATTGTTGATGATGAGGAGTATGAGAATTTTTAACTTTCACTAATAGTATAAAAAAAAACAGAGGAAAAAAAAATATGTATCATGAAAAACATCATGGACCTAAAGGGTTTGCAGGGTGTTACTCATTTGGACCTCAGGACATAATAAAAATGAAGAGAATGGCTAAGCATTTTATGCATGGTTTAATGGGAAGCCACATTCCATTTAACATTGAGGATCTCGGAGATTCTTATTTGATCACAGTGCCATTAGCAGGTCGTACAAAAGAGGACGTTAAAGTATCATTGATTAATAAACATCTAAATATAAAGGCAGAAAAACCTAAGATTCCTGAAAGAGAAAATCTGAAAGAAAAAACAGACGAAGAAAAATCTGCTCAAGATTGCGGTATGCCTTTTTTCGGGAAAGGTTTTACATTTATAGACGTGGATATGGACATTCCATTACCTGTTGATGCAGATACAGAATCACTTGTTTCAAAAATGGCAAATGGGCTTTTAAAGGTCAATATGAGAAAGAAACCTGCAAAAAAGATAGATATTAGTGAAAATTAATTTGGATACTCGAAATTAAAGGAGGAGCGCTTTAGAATCAAGAAATTAATGTTTCACAGGGAGTGATATTGTAAAATCTAACTCTAAAGCACCCCAATTAATAAAAATTTTTTTTTTCTTATTTAACTTGTTAATAAGTTTATTTAATAAATAATAAAATTATTTATACAACTTCTTTCTTAAAGATTTTATAATTTAAAATCTATACTCATGGTATAAGAATATACTAAAAAATTTGATCAATATGAAAGTAAAAAGAAATGAAACTAATGATTCACGGCCTATAAATTTAGTACTTTTAGCCATCTCGTTAATAATTTTTGGTGTTTTAGGTATTGTATTTATTACCCAAATGGAACTTCAACCTGGATGGGCATGGGAAGAAATGAGGGATAAATATCCTGTAGATATGAATATTTTTGTCACAGATGATTTGAATGGAAATGGTGTGAATGAAATAATCGGTTATACTGATATACATGGAACTGATAACCCTGAACGCTATGATACACTGCAATATGGAGGGATTTTCTGTCTGGAAGGTGCTAATGGAAATATATTATGGGCAAAAGAGTATGATGGTCCAATAAAAAAGGTATTTCCTATAATGGACATAAATGATGATGGCATAAAAGAATATTTTGTAAGTAAGGCTTCTATGGGTCCTGAATGGATAGTTAGTAATGGTCGTTTTGAACCAAATATTTTTAGAAATTTCTATACAAATCAATTGATTTACGGTAACAATGGATCTGATATTCCAATTTTAACGGGAGATGGGCTTAATTTCACTAATTTTTTTGTACTTGATTTGATAAGTTTTGATGATTTAACAGATTCTAAAGAAGATCTTATCCTTTTAGAAGGTGAAGAATATAAGGTTGTTGATGGTAATCGTACTAATTGGGAGTATAATTGCACAATCAACACTTACTTTGTAAATGGTACTATGAAAAGTAGTATTCCTGATGCTTATAAAGGTTGGGTTCATACAGATTTCTCAATTCCTTCATTAGAGTTATTTCCTTATTTTGATCGCTCCCAAATGTTATTTATTAATCGAGATAATTTATTCTTATTTAATTTAAGTGCAGATAGCTTCCTAGATGAGATCTACAATATTTCTTTTATTATCGATGATTATGAAATTATTGAAGATTTAAATATAGATGGGATTCCCGAAATAATAACTGCTAATTACGAAGGAAATATAACAATCTACAGTGGTGCTGACGGAGGAAAACTCTACCAATTTCAAATTGATCCTGAATATAACGAGATTAAAATAGAAGAAATTGGCACTGATTCTGATGGAATTACTTACATTTTCTTGGATTATATATATAGAAATGATACTACTAATCATCAAATAAAAATCATGCAAATCTATCGTTTAGAGGAAACTAGTCATGTCTTAGAATGGGAAATCATAAAAGAAGGGTATGATCATATTGAAGCTGAAGTTTATATTTTAGAAGAAGATATTGATGGAGATGCAGTTAATGATATCATTTATTATGAAAGCTTTCGCTCATTTGTTGGTTTTAGTGAAGTAAACCGCTATATAATTATAAATTTCCTTACCGGAAATGAGTACGCAACTATTAATACAGAATATTCTGGAAATTCAATAATTTCGACAAGTGATTTTGATACTGACGGTCACAAAGATATTGCAATTGCAGGAGATGATAGAATTGTGGTACTTTCTACTCGGAAACCATTAGGATTATGGTTATCACCGGCATTTCCTTTAGGTTTACCGCTATTTATTATACTATGTATATTTTTAGGTGTAGGGATAGTGATTATTATTTTACGAGGAAAAAGATTAGAATATCGGCGTCACGCTGTTAAAGAACATAAACTCGCTGTTATTGTTAATGTACTAGCGATATCATTAATGACCATAACATTCGTACTCTTTTTGTTAGTACTGAACGTTTTCAATAATACACTTATAACTGGATCGAATAGTTCAAATATAGTAATGGCATTCTTGATTGTTACTATTATCTGGTATGGAATGTTGCCGTTAACTGCTGCGTTTTATAATCGATTTGCACCTCAATTTGCATATGTTTTTATTAAATTGAGGGCATTATTCTTCAAAATTTCTAAAGGATATAAGCATGATATTCTTGTATTGAATATGGAAGATAGAGAGAACATTGGATTAGTAATTCAGCTTAAAAGATTAGTTCTGCCATTACTTCTTTCGATAGCAGTTGGCTTTTATAGTTATGACGCATTCACTACCTTATTAAATTATCCTAAGACTTTTGATGTATTTGGTTCCACAGAATTCTTCAATTTCATGTTGGGATATATGATGTTTTGCATTTTGCCAATGATTCTCTCTTTTACATTATTTGCTTTCTTCATTTCAGGGAACTATTTACTTGATGACGCTGGAATTGTGTATTACCGCGAAAATAAAAAATATCGTCAGCCTGGAGACATAGAACCTATAAGTATTTGGGCTCAATCTATTGTTAAAGGAATAGCAGGACTTTCAGCTTTAATTACTTTTGGCACATTTATTGGTACAGTTGATTTTTCTGGATTTTTTGGAGAGGGTGGAGATTTTTTCAGTCTTCTGTTTGGATTCTTAATTACACTGGTTATGTTTATAGGGATTCCATTTTTAACAGGATTTTCTTATAACCTCCTAGCAGGAGAGGTCATGGAATTAGATGCTAAAGAAAATGTCCAAAAACTATATAAAATCATGGAAGATAAAGGCTATGATACCTCACCTCGTGATATTACGAATATTTATCCTTCTGGTTATGAATCTTCTAAAAAATTGCAAGAAGAGAGTACTAACTCTGAATAAATTTTTAACAAATCTTTTTTTTTTATTTTATTTATAATGTTGGAATCTTTAAGCATTAGATTAGGTTATATTATCGTAGTATTATACTGATATATTATATTGTCAAAGTGTGTAATCTATAACAAAAAACTATAAGTTTAGAATATTAAAAGGGGTTTTATAAAAAAATGAAGTTGATAACCTGTCATATTCCTGAAGCCTATCTAAGTGGAATAGAAGAATTGGTGAATATGAATTTATATCCTAACCGTTCGGAAGTAATTCGCGTAGCAATACGAGATTTACTTAAGACAGAACTTTCCTCAATTTTAAGGAAAGTTAAAGAATAATAATTTTCTTTTTCCTTCTTTTTCTTTTACAGGTGCTATTGTAATTATTTAAGCAAAAAATATGGTTATTATAATGAAATATTTTAGTCTCTTAATTAGCTGGAAATTTATAATATAGCAAGACTTAATGACATGATAAACATACCAGTAATGATTCCTATTATAGAATAATGCTCTTTAGCTAATGAACGAGACATAGGTAACAATTCATCTAATGAAATGTAAATCATAATTCCCGCAACAGCTCCTAACATAGCACTTAATACATAATCATTAATAAATGGAAAGAGAATTAACCATGTTACTAGTGCGCCTAAAGGCTCACTCATTCCTGAAATAAATGACCATTTAAATGCTTTCTTTTTATCTAATGTACACGCGTAAATCGGGACTGCGACAGCAATTCCTTCAGGTATATTATGTAAAGCTATAGCGATTGTTAATACAACACCAAGCTTAACCTCAGTTAAAGTTCCTATAAAGGTTGCCATACCTTCAGGGAAGTTATGAATAAAAACTCCAAAGAATATAAAGATTGAAGTTTTAACCAGATTCACATCTTTTTTTTCACCCCTATTGTGATTTCGACGTCTATGTCTATGTCCATAATGAAGATGAGGTTTACACTGCCCATTATTATTAATCAAAACTTCAATGGAATCTTCAAATTCATATTCATGTGAAATTAAGATGTCTATAAGAAACATTATTATCATTCCTATAAAGAAAAACACAATTGCCATTACAAATCCTAGTGTATTTATACTAGTTTGTAGCAATTCCACAAAAGAAATCAATATCATAACTCCTGCCGAGAACCCCATAATATATGAAATAAATTTTGGGTTAGGTTTTTTCATAAAAAAAGCAGTAAAACTTCCAATAGATGTTGATAATCCAGCAATTAAGCTTAATAGTAATGCTAATAAAACGTTTTCCATCTTTATGACTTTTTTTTATTTCTTATGATCTGACTATAATTCAGATTGATTTAAGGATATTTTTTTAATAATATCTTATATAGATTCAATCTTAGAATAATATAGTCTGAAAATTTATATTAAAAACTTTATTAATTTAGTCTTATCTAATTTAATAAAAAAAATATTTATATTTAAACATTATGAAATATTTAATTATGAATTTAATAGATTTAATAAATAATAAATAATAGTTAAAACAAAGATTTTTATTAACGGGTTAGGAAGGGCTGTAATTGAATCTTTATCTCAATGTTGATTAGATATTGTAAATTATTTGAGATTATAAATAGTAATTATTATATTCTTAAATAACTTTTTTTTTGATTTATTCTTGGAATTATTATGAAAAAAGTAAGTGATGCAGATAAATTATTCTATTTCGAGAAAAACTTCTTTACTATGGATGGAGTGTGGATGCTAGAGGTAGAAAAAGAAGTAGGATGGGACATGGCTCTAAGAATAGATAAAGCGGTTTGGATTAGACTTATGAAGCTTATTTTTAGAAGGATAAAGAATTATCTGAAGCTTGATACAAACACATTAGCTGATTTAATTGAGATTATCACATTTAGATGGTCTATAGAGGGATGGAAATATCAAGTTAATGTGATTTCTGACTTAGAAGTTATTATTGAAATAAAGGAGTGTCCTTATAAAGCAATTATGGATAGAAATTCAGAGCGGCAAGATAGAATACCTTTAATCTGCAAAAATATGTGTTATCCCTTTTATAGAGCTGCTTTTAAAGAATTTAATCCAAAGATAAAATTTGAACGATATGAGTTTATGGGCTTAGGAGATAATGTATGTGATTTTTGCTTTAAATTAATTGATGAATAATCCATTAAATTCAATTACTATAAATCGCTTCAAAATGTTTAATTTGATTTTTTATTTCTGATATAATCAATTTTCTTTCATTTTCAGTAATGGAATATAGACTCAATATTATATCATCAATTTCTTTTAACAATTGATTAATGGTTTCATCGATATTTTGATTGGATGTAATTAATAAATTACTTATTGCTTCTACTTTTTCTACGATTTTCAATTTAATATTATCATCTGCTTTAACAAGAGGCAAATGTCTAATCATATATTGATTTAAATTAATAGTAGTATCCTTTTGATTATTAATTGCGTAAACACAATAAAACTGAATTAGGATTGAATTAAGTACACCACATAAATACTTTAGTTCATTAACATCTTTATGAAGCAATGAATAAATTGATGATGTGAAACATACATTATCCTCAGTAAAAATTGCTTCAGGGATGATATTGTTGTGTTTTATTAACAATTTTGGTTTAATATAATATTCATAATCATTCCCTTTCAAGATTTTTGAACTTACTTCTTCGATATTAAAAGTTTTAGTTTTCTTGAAAGTATAGTAATTAAAATCATTTCTAGCACTTATATAATAGCAAGATCCATTATTATCTTTTCTTAATTTTCTTTTTACTACCTTTAAACCTGTTTCTTCTTCTCCTCTAATCATTTTTGGAAAATCTACGTAATTTAAATAATTTAAATCTCCTACTTTTTCAATCTTTTCGATAAGACAGAAAATTTGTTTGTTAGGTTTAATTCTTATACGATTTAAGTCAACTGTGCTTGATCCACAAAAAGGGCATTTTTTCTCAAAAGTGTAAGCATATAATTTTTTTGTCTTTAAACATCGAGGACATTCTAAATTGAAACAAATCTTTAAGGAATCTACATTTTGATATGGATATGTAATAATCTTATCTTTAGGATAATCATATATGGTTAAATCTCTGCAAAAAGACTCACTTTTATTTTTATATATTATAATTTGAACTTCATTTGTTGCGCTTTTAAACATTTTAGAGCCAATATCAAATATTTTAAATATATTTGCTTTAGAAAGGAATTTGTTTCTAAAATTAACATAACCTTGCCTTAAGAGGAAGCTTTTTGGTACTAAGAAGCCTATGACTTCATTACACCACTCTAAAGCTTTTAGCAAAAAAGCACAGTAAATATCATTATAAAAGATGTTTTCTTTTTTAAGAATCTCTTTTTCGTTTTTATTTAAAATATTCCCATAGGGAGGATTTCCAATGATAATGCTAAATTTTTGAGATTTAGAATTGATTATACTATTTTGTATTCTAAAATTTGAATTCAGCGTTGATATTAGTTTATCCATTCTTGTTTCATGCTTCCCAATATACCAGGTTAGGAGTTTAAAAATGCACAATTTAATCGCATATTCATTAATATCAAATCCAAATAGATTTTTTAATATTTGATTTTTAAGCTGAATGTTAGATAATTGAGGATTTAATTTGAGAATAGTATTATAAATACAATGAGCGGTACTTAGGAGAAAACTACCTGAACCACATGCGGGATCACAGATTGTAATATTCAATAGTGTGTTTATTATTTTTTGTTTAAGAGCGGGTTCATAGTGAAAAATTTCTTCAAAATTCTGGGCATGTTCATTTACTTTTTTATTAACTAAGCATAGTAATATTTCTTTTACCATGAAATCTGATAAGTTTTTGTTTGTGTAAAAAGTACCCTCTTCCTTCCGTCTCTGATATCCACTTAAAAAAAGTTCTTCAAAATTATCAATTAAAGGAATGAGCTTATGTATTTGTTGAAAATCATTAGTTTCTATAGATTTATCAAACAATACTATAAAATCTTTGAATTTTTCAAAATTTTTTTGTATATCCACTTTCTACATTTGTAAAATTCTTTTGTATGACATCTATAATTTTTGGTTTAAAATATTTTATTGTTTATAGGATATTTTCTTAGAATTTTTATAGTTAGATTACCTTAATATAATAGGAAATGACAAGTGATAATGAGGAAGAGAAGGATTATTACGGAGTTGCTCCAATTAGTTCGATAGTAAAAAAAATGAAGAAGGAATATGATAGAGATAGAAAGGATTGGAGAGTCATAGGTTCAAATGATAAAGATGGCAATTTAGATACAGTTGTTACTAAAAAACCCAATGCTTATTGGTTAAAATCGAAACAATTGAGTCCTTATTCTGCTTTAAGTATGGGCACAGTTGTTAGGAATCTAGATAAAGATATTGATGAAAAAATTGGAAAAACCATGTCACCAAATGATATGTTACGCCTATTTGGAATGATTGTTCCTATTAAGAAAGAAAAGCATGTAATTGCTACAGGTATTGAAAAATATTCTCAAGAACATGGTAATTATTTAAAGAAAATAATAAGTGAAAGAGATCCGAATGTTGGACCCATGTTAGGAAGACGCATTGATAAAGAATTCTCTAAAAAGCATCCACAACGGCGTGGTTTATATATTTAAAGCAAAAATTCTAACATTTTTCTTTTAACTTGCCTAACTCATCTTTACTTTTAATTAAAAAATCAGTATTCGCAGTGTAATTTGATGTATTATTTATTAATTCTTCAATTACTGCAGCAATTAAATCAGAACCAGACTTTCCTGTACCTCCAGCAAATTCTTTTAATAAAGGTACTTTCAAATCCTCAACATAAAATGTAAGACCTTTAGAAATTTCTTCCATCATTAATTGATAAGCAAAGTCTGGGCTCTTCTCCCCTTTCATCAAAGGCTCATCAGGATCTTCGAAGGTATAAGATACTTCTAACCATTTATCACTTGAAGTTGGTAACATACCGTAAATGTAATCTTTTGTATAAATCCATAGTGGCTTTCCATTATCAAAAGAAGAATCTATAATTCTTTTAAACTCCTCACTCATTCTTAATCAAGACTTTTAAAATAAAATTACTTCTATTAGATAAAGTTAAGTTAATATATTTAATTTTATTATGATCTTATCTTTTAAGTTTATACAAAAATTAGATGTATATATAAAATTGTGAATGTAGGTAGAAATGAGAAAACTAAATTATGAAAAATTGATTGAGAATATATCAAACTGGATAAAAAATTATGTTAAAGCTGCTAATTTAAACGGTGTTGTTGTAGGACTTAGCGGTGGTATTGATTCTGCTGTTACAACAAGTCTCTGTATTAAAGGGCTTGGAAAAGTAAATGTTCAAGGGCTAGGATTACCATGTGAATCAATCTCCCAAGATTTGGAAGATGCGAAATTTGTTGCGCAATCTTTAGGAATTCCATTTGAAATTGTTGATTTAACATCATCATATAAATCATTAGTAAAGAGCTTCCCTTCGGATATCATAAGAAATAAGATGGCATTGGCTAATATAAAACCACGACTAAGAATGATAACTCTATACAGTATTGCGCAATCACTAGGATATTTAGTAGGAGGAACCGGAAACAGAACTGAGGTTGCAATTGGCTATTTTACTAAATATGGTGATATAGGAAATCTTCCCGCTTTCCTACACTAGGGTGGAGTAGACATTGAGCCAATTGGAGCACTTTATAAATGTGAAGTAAGAGAGATCGCCAAAATATTGAATATACCTAAAGAAATTATAAGTAAACCCCCTAGTGCTGGTTTATGGGAGGGTCAAACTGATGAAGATGAGATTGGGCTAACTTATAATGTTTTGGATGAAATTATATTTAGAATTGATAATAATTTAGATTTAAATGATTTAAACCAAGATGCTGTAAAGAGAGTGAAAGACATGATGCTATCAGCACATCATAAAAAAATAATGCCCCCCATTTTCAAAATAAAGAATTGAAAGTTATAAACTTGAGATAATTCGTCTTATTTTGTTAATTTTTGAAGTTATTCCATTTAACTTTCCTCTTAACCCATCACTCTGGCTTTTATATTCAGAATCATCAATAGAACCTGTGCTATATATTTTTTCTAAATCTTTAAAAGTTTTTTCTAAAGAATAGCGTTTACCTTCAAGAGCGATAAGTTCTTGATATAATGAATCTTTATCAGAAGGTAATTCTTCTTCAACATTTACTTCAGACTCAGAGTAACTACTAGCTTCAGATGGAGCCCCTCCAAATCCAACAAAAGACACGGTATCTATTTTATCTTCTTTTTTTTTTTTTTTTATCTTTTAGGGGTATTGAACTAAAGGCTTCATTTAGGGTAGGTAATTTTTCAGCTGATTTTTCTCCAACGGAAGAAAAAACATTGAACAATTCAGTTCCAGTAGAACGTATTTCTTCAGTCTCTATTTCTTCTATACTCACTTCAGTAATTTTAGGTTTTGAGATAATTTTAGGTTTTTCAATAATTTCAGGTTCCTTAATAGTAAAGGGTATCTCCGTTTCTTCTTCTGAAGGTTCGACTTCTATAATTTCTGGCACTAATGAGCTTTTTTTCGGTTTTTCAGGCATATTAGTAAAATTTGGTGGTTCTAAGGGAGGTTGGGGAGTTTCATATTCTTCGAGAATTTCTAAAATTGATTCTGAATCTTTAGGAACGATTGATACTTGCGGTTGTGGCTTTTGTTCAATAACTAGAGGTTCTTTTAATTTTTCTATTTCTTCTTCTATTTTTGCCTGAACATGCTCAATAGATTTCATTCCAATTGGTTTGATAATCCTTTCTGTTTCAGGTTTGCTTGGAGCCTTAATTTGAGGGGGATGGTCAGGTTTTTTAAAAACTGGAAGTTTAATTTTTGGTGGAGGTAATTTCACGTCTTTTTTAGGTGAGATTTTTTTTATAACTTTATTTTGTGAAGCTTCCCTAAGTGATTCATCTTTTTTCTCCAGCTCTATCTTTAAAATATCTATCTTTTGTTTTAGATCGTCAATTTCTCCTTTAAATTGTTCAGAAACTTTATCTACAATCTGATCTATATCAAAACTAGCTGTTTCTAAATCTTCATGTAAGCGAGCGGTTGGAGATTCTTTAATTTCTTTTTCAACTCGAAATTCAGCCACTTCACTGGTGATACTTATTATTTTTTGCAAGTAATCGGGTAATTCTGATTCTACAAACCAAAGCTCTAAAGTATCCCAATTAACTAGTTTGTCTAGAGTTTCTTCTAAAAGACTCATATTAGATTCTACGAGGAACGAATTCACGGTTTTTAAATTCTGAATCTTATCAATGAGTTTCTCTCGAGCAGTGATTTCATCATCTGGAGTCGGTTCTCCTTGTGTTAAATACAAATAGATATCCTTAATTTCTTGAATAATAGAGTTAGATTTCTCTTCTGCGCTCATAAATGTTATTTGTATGATTTTTTAATTATCCCTTAAAATATCTCTTTAAGTATTTAAAAACATTTTACTAATATATTTTTTTGCGATGTTAAATGTAATTTAATCTTGAAAATTCATTATGTATGAATCAATTTTAAATTAATAACATTCTTCAATGATTAAATAAGTGATCAATATAAGGTTAAGAGTGATTTAAGAAAGATTTTTTATAAAATCATTAATTTGAGCTGTTAGACTCTCCTTCCCCTATGTCCTCCTTTACGCCTACAATGATCATGGCTTTTTGGAGTCACTTCTTCTATTCTGCCTACTTGCAATCCAGCTCGCGCAAGAGCACGAATACAAGCTTGAGCACCTGGCCCAGGAGTTTGGCTTCTATTTCCTCCTGGTGCTCTTACCTTAATATGTATTCCTCTAATTCCTTTATCTCTTAAGTCGTTTGCTACTCTGAAGCCGCATTGCGTCTGCTAAGGAATCGAAGGGGTTCCTTATATCGCAGCATATGGAGAACTTTCATCGCGGCTAGCTTTAACAACCATTCCAGCAGTGCATTTGGCAAGCGTTTCTGCACCACTAAGATCTGTAGCAGTGACAAGAGTGTTATTATAGGAACTAAAAATATGCACTATTGCCCATTTCATTTCTTCTTTTTTGCTCATTTTCAAATCTCCTTTATGTTTTTTCTTTTATTGTTGATAATGGACTGTTAGGAGCGAAGTTGATAAGATCTTCTTCTTCCCTTTTCACAATATAGGAAGGAGCATCAATTTTTTTCCCTCCTACTTGTATATGTCCGTGCGTAATATAATGTCTTGCTTGATAAATCGTACTAGCAAGTCCTTTCTCATAAACAAGAGTTTGTAATCTTCTCTTTAACAAATCTTCTGTAGTAAGAAGTAGGACATCCTCAAACTCTGCTTCTGATCCAATTACTCCTAAGCGATTTAATTTTCTGATTAAAGTTTGTTGAACTTCAACAGCTTTTTCTTTAGATAAAGCTCTGGATTGACGAGCTATATTACGCCAATTTCCTAACATTGTACGGAATTTCCAATATTCTCGCTTGTTTCTGAGCCCGTATTTGCCAAGGAATTCGAGTTCTTCCTTTATTCGATCTTTTTGAAATGGATGTTTTGGTTTCTTGAATTTCTTTTTTAAACGTCTTGGATCTCCCATATTTTCACCTTAATTTACTTTTGCTGTTGCTGTTGTCCTTTTTTTCTTCTCATAACTCCAATGACCAATCCATGACGGCCTGTACTTTTTGTTTTTTGACCCCGGACTTTTAATTTAAGGTGGTGTCGTACACCTTTATAACTCTTTATTTTTTTCATTCGATCAATGTCTCTTCTAACCGTTATTTCTAATTTATTCCCGACGACATGAAGATCCTCACCTGTGCGCAAGTCTTTTGTTCGATTTACCATCCAATTTGGAATACCATTTTCAATTGGATTCATAATTATCTCTTCAATTCTGTTTAAATCTTTTTCAGCAATTGCCCCTATTCTTAGATTTGAATCTATTCCTGCTATTTTAATCATAGCTTGGGCAAATCTTCTACCTATACCTCTAATTTGTGTTAAACCATGTTCAACTTTAGCATTTCCATCTACTTGCGTTCGTAAATTTCGAAAAAATACCTTCTCACGGAAATTTTTTGGTCGAATAGCGGATAAAGAACTCATCTGAACTCAATCAATTAATTTTAAGTTTTCTATTTTGATTTAATGTTAGTAAATACAGAATTTAATATTAAATTTTTGGTTTTACTAAAGGATAAATTGTAGAATTAGCAAATCTCTTAAAATAAAATCACCTAGTAATTCGGAACTCTCAATTTCTCTTCTTTTTTTGAATTAATATGCTTTTTACTTTTACTTTTTTTAGAACCCGCGATTTTTTGCAGTAATGGTAGACCAGGTTTCACTTCTGCTATCGGTTTAGATTCAATTAACTTGTTTTCAATTAGTTCTTCATAAAGGTGTTTCCCTTTTTCAGTTCTGATAAGTACTGTATTCCATCCTGAAGGAGACCCTATAGATCCAATAGAAATATCTGCTGATTCTGAAGTTAGATCATAACATATTTCACAATCTTCTCGAGCTAAGTGTGAGACTTCCTTGATAGGAATGCTCAATTCCTCTCCGTTTTTGGTATATACAAAGAACTTTCCTTTATTGATATCCATCTTTTTTGCATTATTTATATCTATATTCAATTTCTTACATATTTTCATAACTGACTCATAAGAAAATGATTCCATACAGAAGATTCCAATTTTATACTTTATAGTATTTAAGGAGGGGATTCCAATATTATAAAGCTCGGATTTTAAAATAGCTTGCATTTGACAAGGAACTCCTACTACCGCGATTTTTTTATTTTTTAGTTCCTTTTGATTGAGTAATTGCAAGTTAGGATTGTTTACATATTTAGTTCCAGCTGTTGATAGGATGTCTTCCTTATTTTTTAGTATTACTGGTTCAGGTCGCCATAATGTATTACTCATTTTTGCTCCTAACGCAAAATCGATTTCATTTTTATTAAAAAGATAATGTAAACAAGTACTTGAAATTCCTCCATCTTGACATATCATCGAAATTTCTTTTATTTTTGTTCTTGCTGAATAGGCTTCAAGAAAATGTCCAATCTTCTCATAATCTTTAATCTTGGAAGCTTTTTCTTGTGTCATATTTAAAATTTTCATGGGTAAAAAAGTTCTTGGACAAATAAAATAACACAATCCACAGCGAATACACTTATCTTCATCAATTTTCCCAAAACCATTATAAATATGAAGGCAATTCACAGGACATATTCCCGCACACAAACCACAACCAGAACAAATTTTAGAATCAAAAATCACTTTTACTGGTTCATATATAGGTTTTAATTGTGAAATTGGATCATCATTAATTTTTAGTGAATAATCTTTAAAGATGAATTTAGCAGGATTATTTTCGTCTCCTTCAATTTCATCAACTAGTTCTTCAAGAAGTATTAGTTTTTCATTTTTAAGTAATTCTAGTAAACATAATGTTTTACTTAACTCAATAGAGTTAAGATCAGAAAATTTAATTAGAGTTTTTAAATTATTTTTAGAATTATTTTTTAAATCATTAAATAGGGAATATTTTAGCTTTTCTTCATCTAACATTCTATAAAGGATAATATCATATTGAGATTCATCATATATTCCCGCTTTTAAAATGTCTTGCTTAGCATCTATTAGTGCTCGAATTCTATATGAATCTAAAGCATCTGCAACATTTTTTAAAAATTCCCATGAAAAATTTTCTTCAAGATTCATAATCATTTTAAATTATAATAATTCTAAATTTTTCCGAAAACCCGAGCAAGGGGTTAGTTGCTTTTCAACTATAATTTTCTTGAAAAGTTCATACTATTTCGGATTGAATTTTGGAAGAGGAGGGAGTGCATTAATTTTAGCGGACATATCTTCAACTGAATTTACAAATTTTTCAACTTCTGCTGCTGAACAGAAATACTGTTGAACCCGATCTTCAGAAATACCTTCATGTTTTAATAATTTCTTTAAAGTAAGTACATGTTCATATGTATTAATATTACCGTTACCAAATTCGCATTCACCTTCTTTTCAAGAAATTATTGCTACTCCATCAGCACCATTTAAGAAAGCTTCCATAATTAAATGTATTCCTATTCGTCCAGTGCATCTTACTCTAATGAGATGATAATCTGTAGAGTATGATTTTCTTGTTACGCCGGTCAAATCTGCTACAGAATAACCTCACTTATCACAACCAAAAGCAACTATTCTTCTAGAAGTATTATCCTTTTTTATAGACATTCTTTTTAACCTCTAATTTATTTATTCTTCAATACTTTCAGGAATTCTTTCTACAGTTTCTAATTCAGTGCTGCCAATACCTTTAAGTTCCTGAATAAATTGCTTATCTCGATAATATTTCAAGTCAATAGCTCTTGCGGGGCAAGAAGATACACATACACCGCAACCCTTACATTTTAAATCATTGACTTCAGCGATTTCATTTTCGTTAACTTTTATTGCTTCATAGAAACACAGTTTTTCACACCTATGACATCCCATACATAGTGCTTCATTTACTTCAGCGATAATTAATTCTTGTTTTATCGTATCATGAGATAAAATAGTAGATACTTTACTTGCAGCAGCTAAAGCTGAAGATACTGAATATGGGATATTTTTTGGTCCAGCAGCACATCCAGCAATGTAAATTCCTATGTCTTTCGTTTCTTGTGGACTTAAACATCCATGAATTTCTGAAAGGAACCCTCCTGGACCTTTACTTAATCCCATTACTTCAACCATTTCTTCAGTTCCTTTAGAAGGGATCATTCCTGTTGACAAGACAACCAAATCAGCATCAATATTTACAATCTCACCAGTTAAAGATGAATATGCTCTGACTTTTAATTTGTTAGTTTTATTATCCTCTATTATCTCGCCTACTTTTCCTCTAATCATTCGTAT
>JAEOTH010000179.1 GCA_016839915.1 Promethearchaeota archaeon | reverse complement strand
GCGCGTATTGGACAAAAAATTGACTCAAAAGGCTCTTGTACATAAGAATGCAGCGGACCTGCTCCTTGTGTGGCATATCTCAGTTTCTTCCATAAATCATATTTCTTTTTAAATTCGTCAACACCCATTCCCTCTACAAAATCTGTAAACCTTTTAAACCACATTTCTACTCCTGTATATATTATTCCTTCAGGAGCATCTATCTTATTTATTGCCTCGCATAAAATATCATCTGAAGGCGGTTTTGGGAAGAGTAGCATAACCATTCCTATACCAAGAGCAGCATTCATGACACAAGTCATGCCAAAACTATGAAAAAAGGGAATGGATCCGATGGTCAGCACACCTGGCCCAAGATTTGTCCAAGGTTTAACCATATTTAGATTGGCACTCAGATTCGCATGTGAAAGCATTGCAACTTTAGGTAATCCAGTAGTACCCCCCGTCATGAGATATATCGCAGGATCTGTCCAAGGATCTATCTGAGTTTCAATTTCTTGTGGTTGTGTTTCTTTTATAATTTTATCCATCCAGTATACTTTATAATTTTCAGTTTGATCGGGTATCTTGTCTCTAGCACTTGGTACACCTAACTTCTCAATTGTAGCTTCATCTGCAGTGAAAAAATCCACAAAATTTGAGGGTATCACAAATTTTACATCTGTTTTTGGGAGGACATCCTTAGGACCAGCAATATATAGCATATCCATCATAACAAATACTTTTGCTTTAGTCATATTTAAGGAATGTAAAAGCTCCATCGGTCTATACTGTGGATTAATACCTTGTGTAATTGCACCAATATATTGACAACCCATATAAGCAACCACAAAATTAATAGAATTTGGTAGATCAATAGCGACAACATCACCTTTTCTAATCCCTAGATTTTGATAGAGGAATGTCCCAAAACGTTTTGCATATTCAAATATAGTTCTTAATTTTACACGTTCTATATATGGACCATACACAAAAATACAGATGTCATTGTCCATTGTTCCATATAACTCTGTAGCCTTTAAAAAATATTCCCACAAGGGTAAAATCTCTACGTCTTCAACATCTTTTAATTGTTTCGGTACACCTTCAGGCCAATAACCTCCCGTGAACCAAATTTTATTCTCGTCTACTAAAAATTCTGGATCATTTAAACTAGGCATAATCACATCGTCTTTTTTTTCTAATTATGATATATTATGATATTTTTGTAAAAAATGAGTCAAATTCTCATTTATTATATTATGATTGGTTTGTTATTACTTAATAATTTAACTTGAGATAAAAATAAAGTAAAAATTGAATGAAGGCCAATAAAAAGTATTCTTTGTTTATTATTTAAGAAATTTGGGTACGTTTTTTAATTGTTTTTCTTCTCTTATAGAAATAATAGACATTGATGGCAATTAAAATCCCAACAACAGTCCATTGGATAGGGGGAAAATCTGTCAATAAAGATACACCAAGAAATGTAAGTAGTAAATTTGAGGTAATTTCTTTAAAAAATTCACCTCTCTCTAATGTTTCTTCGAGTCTCTCTTGAATGACTCTATCTGTATTAATATCCTGCTGATATTCTTCTATCAATTTCCTCAGATCCTCATCATCTTTCATATAATTCAATGCTTTTGCCGGATTAATAACCCAATCCTCTAAAATTGACAGAGATAGAAATGATTTCGTTTGAAATTCATGAGCTTCTGTTATAAAGTTATAATATGTCTTCAAATCAAAATCTTGACCTTTATCTCCATTTATAATCATAGAATATTTTCCATAAATTAACTTACCTTCAAATTTTACGGGAAAATCATAAATAATTCTTAATGAATTGGTAAATTTAGTTGAATAAAAGATTCCTTGTTTACTAGATCTAAAGATGAGAACAACCGGGAAAAAGTCTGAACTTTTCGGGAAAAATGTTCTTAAGATCTCTGAGTATCGAAAATTAAGTTTGATTAATTCATGTAAAATTTTCCTTCCAATTTGAATAACTTTATATAACGATTTATCTATATCCTTATTTGAAGTTTTACAGTGTAAAATTAGCTTATCTTCATCAAATTTTCCCTCAAGTTTCTCTTTATATATTTTAAAACTCTGGGTTCTTTCAAATTTTTTATCTACATAAATTTTAAAACCTGAAAAGTCTGCAGATGGATAACAACTCATCAGAAAATGATGAGTGCTAATACCGATTCCAGGTATTTTTAATATGATATATATATCTTCTGAACCATCAGGAATGTTATAAGAATGCCAATCAAACTTTATTTGATCCTTTTTAGAGCTAAGCATCTTCTTATTTTCATTAATGAAATATACATGAGAGCCCTCCAAAATTGAAAAATTTATTTTCTTCTCAAAGCGTAATTTCTTTAGTCTATTTCCGATCTTTGGGATTTCTGCGAATATTTCGTTTGATAATAAATTAATTTTTAATTCATAATTCGTAATTCCAGAATTTATTAACATATTAGTAAGAGTTAATTTTGAGTCAACCTTACCTTTAGATAGTATTTTCAAAATTTTAGTCTCTAAAAGATCTTCTTCTTTAATTTCTTCAACTTCTTCCTCCTCTTCAAACTCTTCTTCTACAAGATATTTATTTTTTGGGACTTTTTCACTCAATTTAGTTATCTTCCTCGATTTTGAAATAATTTATTTTAATATTTCAAATTTTAAATTATTTTATACTTTTTTAGACATAATTATCATGAACTTTAAGAATAAACTTAAAGAAAACTTAAAAGGTATTCTAGGCGATGAAGAACTTACATTTCTTCCCCGAGGCTTCCAGACTTTAGGTAATATAATTATACTAAAGTTGAATCCAAAATTAATTAATAAAGAACATCTTATTGCTAAAGCATACTTGGAATTGCTGCCAAGGATAAGATCGGTGTATATAAACAGAGGTAGAATAGTAGGAACTTTTAGAAAACCAGAACAAATTGAACTAATAGGAGGAGAAGATGATCCTATTGTTGAACATAAAGAACATGAGGTAATATATAAGTTCAATATCACTAAAATTATGTTTAGCAAAGGTAATATTAATGAAAGAAGGTATCTCGCAACACTTGTAAAAAATAGAGAAGTCATTGTAGATATGTTTGCGGGGATTGGATATTTTTCTTTACCAATCGCAAAACATTCTTCTGTAGGGAAAATCTATAGTATTGAACTTAATCCTGAATCATATAAATTTTTTGTCGAAAACATAAAGTTAAATCATTTAGAAAGTAAGATTGTCCCAATAAATGGTAATTGTAAAACTGAGGTTATAAAACTTAGTGAATCTGGAATTAGAGCTGATAGAGTCATCATGGGTGTTTTTCCAGCACCTAAAGAATATATACAAGAAGCGTTGACTCTAGTAAAAGATGGAGGAACTATGTTTCATTACGAAGGTGTAGTAGAAAAAAAGAATTATAGTCATTTATTCGATGATTTTAATGATATCGCTCAGGAAGAGGGCTTTAAATCTGTGTTAAAACATCATAGGTTTATTAAAAGCTACGGCCCTAATCTTTTTCATACAGTTTTAGATATATTTGTACTAAAAATTTAGATAATTTTATTTATACTATAGAAGAAATATATCTTATATAATAGAAATAAGAAGAGTGAACCAATTTTTATAAGAATTTATAATCAACGAGTATGAGTAAAATTGAATGGAAAGGCAATAATAGGCTTAGATAATTCCCACAATAATATTTTAACCTTAGAATCTTCCAGTTTCGGCGAATTTACACAATTTTTATTCACATCTGGATATAAAATAGGGAAAATAGAATCAGGATTTAACTCTTTAAACGAACTGAAGAAATACAACACGATAATTCTCTCAACACCAAAAAATACTAATTTAAAGCAAACTGAGATTAACAATCTTGAAAAATACATTAAAGGAGGAGGTAGTCTTTTAATTGTTAGTTCCACTGGAGGAGATTTTGCTAACGATACCAATTTAAACGAATTAACCCGTAAATTTGGATTTGAGTTTGAATTAGATGAAATTTATGACTCTGTGAATTATGTTAATCTCCAAAAGAGGCCAATTATAACAATATTTAAACCCCATGTATTAACAGAACAAATAAAGAAAATCGTTTTCTCAAGCTCTTGTTCAACTAAAATCTTAGAATTTCTCGAAGATGAGAAAAATATTAAAATAGAATGGGTATTACAATCTGGATTAAACTGTTGGCGGAAACGTTATGATGGAGAATATTGGATTGAAGAGGATAGTCCAAAAATTCCATTGATGGTTGTAGTGGAATACTATAAAGGAAAAGTTGTAGGTTTTGGAAATTTTAGCATTTTTTCTTCTCTTGCTCGTGAGTATGGATTTTCTGCTTTAGATAACGATATTTTAATAGCTAATATTCTTAGTTTTTTAATAGGAAGCAGAGATTCTGAAGGAAAACCGGTAACCGTTGATTTAAATATGGATCTATATTATTGGGTAGATGAAACTGTTAAAAAAGAGAAATGGGATAATTTTTCAGATCTTATTAATGTAAGTTTAAAATATTTTAAGGATAATTATAATGAAATCATTACAGAGATAAAAAAATTAAGACAAGAGCGATTAGAAAAAAGAAAGGCGTATGAAAAAACCATTAAAGAAGCAGAAAAAGAAGAAATAACTGAAGATGCCGTATTGGAAAAATTGCCTGTAGTTGAAAGAAAGAAGGAAGATCT
>JAEOTH010000178.1 GCA_016839915.1 Promethearchaeota archaeon | reverse complement strand
GGCTGGGTTGATGATCAGATGGAAGAACATGACTGGGCAGTGCTTACCCTTGACAGCACTATCGGAAGTCAGACAGGATGGATGGGGAGAAGTACAGCAGATGCCTCAGATCCTATGTATACAGACATACTAAATACTGCGGGGTATCCAGGTGATTTGGATTATGGTGGGTATATGTACTTTGATTCCGACCTTGGAGAGGATACTAATGAGTACCTTCATTGGTTTTGGATGGATACTGCAGGTGGTCAAAGTGGGAGTCCTGTATGGATATACGATGGAGAGAATCGATATATTATCTCAATTGTGGCCTATGAATATGAAAATGGGACTTATGCCAATTTCGGTACACGATTAGATCAGGATAAGTATGATAGGATAAATACATGGTTAAGCGAAGACCCACTACCAGGCACTAATAATCATGGTGGGCAAGCTCCTAATATTGCTCTGGTGGTAGTTCCAGTAATAATCGGAGCGGTCGGGTTAGCGGGAGTAATAACTATAATAATATATGCAAAGAGAAAGTCTGCTCGAAAAGTAAAGGAATTTGATTATATGATTCCGCAAGAATCCACTCCAGAATCTCCTCTACAAGTCCAGGACACGTTTATAAAATTCTGCCCCATGTGTGGATGTAAAATTTTTCGTGAATCTCAGAGATTCTGTACTGATTGTGGGTTCACTCTCCAAGATGAAGTAGAATAACAAAATCTGTTGATAGGAATATAATCCAACATTGATACCTGGATTCTGGAGAAGTTAGGATGTAACTTATCGGAACAAATTTATATAATTAAATTAGTTAGAACAAATTTTATGGATAAGAGTTATCAAGTCCTTGATAGATCTAAGAAGTGGAGTCATACTTGGTGGTGATAAAAGGTTCGACTTAAGTAAAACATAAATACAAATGAAATAATAATTATAAACCTAAGATAAAAAAGATTAGAGGTAATTTTTATTTCTGATAAACTAAGAAGCCAAGACCAATATAATCCTCTGTTTATGGAGTGGGGGGTTATTAATAAAGAGAATTTTAAAAATAAAACGACCTACGATGTTCCAATTAAGAGGTGGGATCCTTTATCAACAGTAATCATACGTTCAAAGGACTTTGGCTTAAGAAAGAAAGTAAGATATTATGGTCATTATGCTTATATAAGCCCTATCAGAGGGGAACGCCCCAAAGGATTTAAATCAAGTGAAGATGAAAAACAATTTTATGATTGCTCAAAAAAAATTTTTGGTAAGTATAAGGACGTATTTTCATCTGTTGCCGAAGGAAAAGTAGTTCATGATGATTGGGGGATGCCATTAGGTAATGGTTTTACTATAATTATTGCTGAAGATGAGAAAAAACGGGACAATCCTTTCTCAGAATCACCACATCGAATAAAAAAAGTTCCACTCTCATCTAAAGCATTGACATTAATCAATAGATATCCTTCAATGGCCCGTATTGTAGATCCAGAAATTGAAAAATATATTAAACAAAACCTTCCTTCTCATTTAAAATTATCAAGAGGAATAAACTTAGTAAGTATTTCTAGAGATTTCTATCCATCCTTATGTTTCAAATTGATTCCAGAAGAAGTATTATCAGGTTTATTTCTTTCAATGAAAGCAGCAATTCTTTATTGTATTGAAGAATCTATTAATAATGATTATTATGATATTCCCGTGATGCCATTTTTTAATATTGGGACTAGAGTTGGTGGTTCTCAACCAAGAATTCATAGTCAAGTCTATATAGATTTAAATATGGATGGACATGGAAGTAGATTGGAAGGACATCTTGAAGCATTCAAAGAAATGAATAATAAATGTCATTTATGTCAGACTACACATGGGGGAACAGACCGGATCATTCTGGAAACTGAATTTTGGACTTTTTATACCACTGGAAGTCCTGTAAGAAATTATCATATCAGGTTTCATCCAAGTGAACATATTAGAAGATTTTCCCAATTAAAAGTGAATCAAATTGAAGATTTGGCAAAATCATTAAAAATGATTTTTCAAGCACTAGATGACATAAAAATAGATAAAAATCGCAATATTTTATTTAACAGTTGTCCGTATGGTTATGATGCTGATTTTCATATGTTTGCAGATATTATTCCTCATGAGATAATAGGTGGAGCAGAAATGGCTGACGATATGCGGGTTGCAAGAAAATTACCTCACATCGCAGCTGAAGAAATTAGAAATTCGTTAAAAAAGTATCTAGATTGAGTGTTTTACTTCCAAAAGACGAAACCTTTTTAATACAAATTGAATTAGATTTAAATCTATTAAATACTTTACATATTTGAAAATTTCCAAGAGGTAGAAATATTGAGAGAATGGTCTGCTATAATCCTAGCAGGTGGTAAAGGTAAAAGATTAATGCCTTTGACTTCTTTAATTCCAAAACCTTTAGTTAAAGTTACAAATGTACCTATGGTTGATTATGCGATATCTCATTTAATATACGCTGATATTAAGCATATAATTCTCGCATTAGCTTATATGGGTAAGGAGATGAAGGAATATATTAAAAAGACATGGACTCAGGATAAACTAGGGGATGTAGAGTTAGAATGTGAAATACAAGACAGTAAGGGTACCGCCGATGCATATAGGATTCTGACAGATCGCATAGATTCTAAAAACATAGTAGTCTCAATGGCAGACATTGTAACAAATCTCCCTATAAGGCGTTTTATGGATTTCCATTCTGAAAAGGAAGGATTGGCCACAATATCAATGAAAACCATTGAAAGTCATATTTCTCAATATGGGGTTGTATTGTTGGATCAGAATCGAAAAATATTTCTGTTTTTAGAGAAACCAGCACCTATGGAGCTATATTTAAGTAGTATGTCTCAAAGAGAAGATCTCTTCTTGCACACTAATGTTGCAAATACAGGTATATATTGCTTTCGAAAAGAAATTGAGAGCATCCTCCATGAAACTGGTTTATCAGACTTTGGGGGGGAAGTATTTCCCTATTTACTTGAAAACAACTATGATTTGTATGGGTTTGTTGAAAATTATTATTGGATGGATGCGGGAAATTCAACTACATATTTATGGGCTAATTGGGATTTATTACGTAAATATGCTTGGCCAATTTTACCTAATGGTGTTGAATATGATGGAGTCTATGTAATGGGAATAATAAACTCTGGATCGAATATTTTAATCGAAAGACCGACTTGCTTTGGAGAATTTGTCCAATTAGAGAATCGAGCTAAGATTAAAGAACTAACATCTATAGGTAGTAATGTTATAATAGGAGAAGATACAATAATAGAGAAGAGTGTAATATGGGATGAAATAAAAATTGGTGCTGGATGTATTATCAAAGAAAGTATAATATGTAATAACTGCGATATTGGAGATAATGTAGTTTTAGAGAGAGCTATTATTGCTCCAAATTGTAAAGTCAGCAGTAATTCTCAAATCAGAGATAGAACCCTAGAATTAGGGAAAGAAGTTTAAATAAGTCAAATTTACATCCTCTCGAATAGAAAGTGCCCGAACACAGAAAAGTATATAATTAGTAAAAAGATTAATTTATTAACAGAATAAAAAAATGAAAGATAATGAGTCCATATTGTACATATTGTGGTAATGAAATAGAAGATTCATGGAATGCATGTCCTAATTGCGGTAGTAAATTGAAAGAATCAAATGTACCTCAAACACCTGTTCGATCACAACCAAATCCCTATCAACAAACGCAGCAACAACTTAGGAATCCATATCAAACACAACAAGTACAACCATACCAAAAAAAATATGGAACGACTGGAAATAATTTCGGTATTGCTTCCATAATTTGTGGAATTCTTGGTCTCGTTCTTGGCTTTGCTTTTATTGGCCCTTTTTTAGGTATTCCAGCCATAATATTAGGCGGTCTTGGAATAAGTAGAGATGAAAGTGGAGCATTGGGTGCTGTTGGAATAGTATTAGGAATAATTGACTTAATATTTGCCTTCTTCTTCTGGTTTTGGATGTGGTTTCCATGGTTTTTGTTTCCATGGTGAAATTTGTTTTTCTAAGGAGAATTAATAATTTGTTTTTCTTCTTTTTGTTTTAGGTTTATTGTTATGACGAGTTTCTGATTGGATTTTAAAAAAAAATTATTCTTTTGCGAAAGGTTTAAGGTCTAATGCTTCAAAAATACAAAATTTTTTTTCTCTTAAATTTTAAATAATTTTAACCGATAATTAATATAGAAAGAATAATACATAAGAAGCAAAAATAGAATGATCCCACAAAACTCGAAAGTTGAACATAAAGTTAAAATCCTTAAGAATCCTAGATTAAGGAGAATAAGATATAGATTAAGGACATTACTTTTTAAGTTATTTGAATTAAAGAAAGATGAAATGCATCGAAAGGTAGGTGAGAGCAGACGTGATGATTCCCTCAGTTATGACGTAAAAGGTGAGAGATTTAAGGAACTTCAAAAAGAGGAAGAAAGATTAATTATTAACTTTTCCCAGAGTCCTATAAATTGTGCTATGTGTGGGAATAGAGAGGAGGATCTATTATATCACCTAGGTTATCGAGGTTGGGGTAAGTCATAATCGTGAAGAATGCCACCAGAGAGTTGAAGAGAATGTTCAGAACTTTCGAAAGATGTTTAAGGAGAGATTCCCATCTAATATGCTATAGAGATTGTTCGAATATCTAAAATGATTTATTTAAAGACTAATTAAAAAGGTTATAAAAAATTAAATCGATTTGATTTAACTTCATTTTGTAAATTTTGTTTCTTATTTTTAAACTCCTTCCAAGAGCCTAAGTACTTATTTTTTCGCAAACGGTTCAAGGTCCAAGGATTCGAATATATCGTCGATTTCTTCTATAGAATTAAGAAAATGCCACTCACCTTCATCAACATTTTCTCCACTTGCATATTTAATCGCCATGTTGTATAATCTATTAAAATTCTCATAATGTAAGGCAACCCTATTCTCTGCATAATCTCTCGCACTCCAAGTTGTTATTAAAAATTGCCAATCGGAACTCTCCAATAATAGAAGTTCTCTTGCCATCTGTTTAAGAATTTTAATTAAATTAGGATCATGAGAATCTTTGTATTTTGTAATGATATCTTCGCTTTTAGCCTCGCATTCATATATTATTTCCCAAGTCCATGTCGTCCACTCATTAAGCCATACCCAATGAGAACTAGCTTGGCCCCATGACCCCTCAATAATCTGAACAACCTTATTAGGAGGATTATTTTCTAAATATATTCTGGTATTTGTCAATTCTACTTCTGGATCATCCTCTACCCACCGAAGAACTCTAGCCAACCACCAATTTCCCTCAAACCACCAATGTCCAAATAATTCTGCATCATAAGGCGCTACTACAATTCCTTTTCTCCCATTTTTATTTTTATAATCTCGTAGAATATCTTTAATAAGATTTAGATAATGTCCTGCATTTTCATCTAATTTACCGGGTATATCATCTGGCCAATACAACATTTTCTTACCTAAGTCTAGTTTCGCTTCTGTAACTTTCCAATACCTTAAACCACCAGGATAATGTTTTTTATGAAAATCGAGATATTCAGCACAACCAGGGTATCCATGCTCTCCGCTCCAGACTACGATACCAGTTTTTTCATCTCTTGTAAAAAACCCAACAGGTCCAGGAGTGCTGGGATCAGTAGACACTAAATAAGGTTCGTATTGAGATTTTTCAAAAGAAGTTGGGATTTCTTCATATTGTGATTCAAATTGCTTCCATAGCTCAGCAAGCAAAGGAAATCGAGCTGCATATACACCTTGAGATTTTCCTCCTAAAAGTAGAGCTGTATCAATAAAAAAATATTTCAAACCATTTTTCGCAAGAAAATATTCTATACCTCTTCGATCATATTCTTCTCCTGTTATTGGATTTTTCCATCTGTATCCTGGACGATATGCACATTCAGGTAACCAAGCACCAGTAGGAGCCCTCCCAAAATGCTTTTTATAATTATCGACACCTGTTTTAAATTGAGCATCTATAGATGAATCTTTAGAAAGCAACGGGGTGTATCCATGAGTTGCCCCACAAGTGATGATATCAACAAGTCCTATATCTTGCAGCTTTTTATATGCTCCCACAATATCCTTATTGAAATCCTTTACAAAATAATCTCGTACTCGTTCATAGAACTCCTGCCACCACTTAGTTAACTTAATTCTTCCATCATTATATTTATTTTCTGTGAAATCCTCAAAATCATATAAAGCAGCATTATATTTTTCCTCAAGATAACCTTGAAATCCATCTATAAATCTAGGATTACGAAGCATTTCACATAATACCGGAGTTAGACCTATAGTCAGCTTTGGGTGATATCCATCATCAATAAGCTTGTTTAATTCTATTAAAAGTGGAATATACGTTTCAGCTGCAGCCTCATTCACCCAGTCCATTCCATGCGGCCAGATTCCGTATAATATGATAAGTTCACATTATTTTCCGTGACCAAGTACCCATGGTAGGTGAGAATGTAAGACTAATGCAAAGGATCCTAATATTTCAGTCATAATATCTATTAACTCTTCTATAATTTTATTAATCGAAATTAAATACTAGTATATAATTTTTCATTTCTTAAATACTAAAGCGATGAAAGCAATATACTAAAAACGTTAAAGTTATATATTCTAATTTTGCTTAGTATCATATAATATTTCCAATTGAATCTTATGTAAATTTAAAGAAGTAGTTCTTAATGGTTGATGATCCAATAAAAAACCTAAATGAGTTAAAAAAAGACGGTAGAATCATAGGTAAGGCAAACTATGTATTTACACCTGAGATTTCATCTTCAATCGGATCTATTCATGGGAGTCTTTTCAAACAAGGAGAATCAATTGTTATGGGTAGGGATTATCATAATGATAGTCGGATGTTAAAAAGAGCTTACACCTCAGGTGTGATGTCTACTGGAATAAATCTTTTAAACCTTTCAGATTGTACCTTTCCACTGTTACAATTTACAATAAGAAGATTTGGAGCTAGTGGAGGATTCTACTTCTCAGGAGGCCATTTATATAGTGAAGATGTAGGAATTCGTTTCTTAGATGCAGGCGGAATTGAATTACCACAATCAGAACTCCATAGAATAATTGAATCTTATAATGATTACCCCCCTCAAGTGAGAAGGGTTGACCCCAATGAGATAGGGCAAATAACATCAATCCCTCAAACTGCAGATATTTATATTAAGTCTCTTCAACAATTTGTAACCAAAAAAAAGATAAAAACACAGAATTTAAAGATTGTGGTAGATTGCTCGTATGGCCCAACAGGAAAAATAACTCCACTTTTAATTAATGATATTGGAGTTGAAGTTATTGCTTTAAACACTCATTATCGCGAAAGATCCACGAGTCCTTTGCCTAATATTAATACCATACGAAACACAGCAGATATAGTTAAGGCGTCAAATAGCCATCTCGGCGTCTGTTTTGATGTCGACGGTTCAAGAATACTAGTGATGGATGAAAACGGTTTGGAAATAAGTTATGAAGACTTATTAATGCTTTTTATAACTTTTGATAAAAGAATTCAAAAATCTAAAGGCAATACTATAATTACAACACCAACTCTTTCTCCCGTTGTAAAAAAATTTATTGAAGATGGTGGATTTCCGACAAAACAAGTGGAGAATTATCCCGGGGAGATTTCAAGGCAAATTAGAGAAGAGCGAGCATGTTTTGCTGCTGCTGATACATTAAAGTATTACTTTAGTGAATATTCTCCCTTTAGTGATGGGAATTTCATTTTACTAAAAATTTTAGAAATAATGACAACTCAAAACGATTTACTTAGCTCTTTAACCAGAGGATTCCCAAAGGGTATCAAAATCAATAAAACAATATCTGTATCTCCAGAACTAATTCTAAATATTCACAATCGATTAAGAGAAATGGCTGACAAGAATGGATATAAGTATCATGATATCATTAACGAATTGAAGATAATAAATGATGACACTTATACTATTGTTAAAGTGGCATTATATAGAAATGCGATACTTCTTTCTGCTGAATCAGAAGAGAAGGAGAAAGCACAAGAAATGATTCTTGAATTAGAAAAAATAATATCTAACCTCTAAAAGTAAGTTTATTGTCTAATATGTAATTAAAGTTTAAAATAAATAGAATTAATTATATAATAACAAAAAAATAACGAACCAAAAAAAGTTGATATAATCATGGCATTTGACATTAGTGCTATTATAATTTTAGTAACTTTATGTATTATTTTTGGGATTTTTCTAGTATTTGATCTATTTGGAAGGAATGAGAAATACGGCTATTTAGCCTATATCGTTGCTGTTGTACCAGTCAATTATTATTGGGGTATGGGAGGGGATCCTGTTTTTGCTTATATCATCCTTTTCTTATTATGGATTGCTACAATTTTACGCGATACAATTAGTGTACAACGCAAAAAGGATAAAGAAATAAATGAAATACTATTGTACTTCGCTCTTGGAGTATTGATACAATTAATTATTAGTGCAATTATCCCAGAGAGTAATCCTGCTTTACAAGTACTCCCTATACAAAAATTTTGGTTTTTCTGGCTACCGAATATACATTTAGCAGAAGCATCAATTGCTTTAGGCTTCAAAGTTCTTGCTACAATCTTGATATCTTTAATAATTGTTCCTCTAATTTTAGATGTCAAAGATGAGGAGGTTCCACTACCTATTGTTATTATCTTTGTCGCTATATTTATTATCCCTTTTCTGTATTTAAGTTATATTTGGATTCCTGAAGCAATAGCGGTGTTGACTTTTTTATTCTCAGTGATTTTATTCATCATTATGTTACTAATAACTAGAAGTGGTAAAGAAACAACATAAATAAGCTCAAATATTTTTATTCTTCTATTAATTTTTATTATAATTTTTATATATATTTCATGATTAAATATCAAATTTAACTGGAATTCAAATAAAAGATTACACTTAATATCATATAATGGCAAAAAAAAAAGAAATAGCTGAAGACTCTATTAGTAATGAAGATCAAAATTCAGAATCAACTTATAGTTTAAATGATTTACCAGGAGTGGGAGATGCAACAGTAAAGAAGTTGAAAGATGCTGGAATATTATCCATTAGAATTCTTGCATTGTATCCATTGAATAAATTAATGGATGAAGCAGGCATAGGTGAAAAAACTGCGGAGAAGATAATTAAGGCTGCTCAAGACATTGAAAAAATGGGATTCAAATCAGCAGACAAGATTTGGGAAAAGAGAAAGACAATAAATAAATTAACTACAGGTAGCAAGAATTTAGATGATTTATTGCTAGGGGGTTTTGAACCTGGTTCGGTAACAGAACTTTTTGGGGAATATAGAACAGGAAAAACGCAATTAGCACATCAATTATGTGTTAATGTACAATTATTGTATGAAAGTGGAGGATTAGAAGGTGGAGCATTATATATTGATACGGAAGGGACTTTTAGACCCGAAAGATTAATTCAAATGGCAATAGCGAAAGATTTAGATCATAATTTAGTTTTACAAAATATAACTGTTGGAAGGGCTTATAATAGCGATCATCAAATCTTATTAATTAAGCAAGCCCCAAAAATTATAAATGAAAAAAATATAAAGTTAATTATAGTAGATTCGCTTATAGGACACTTTAGGAGTGAATATGTCGGAAGAGGGACTTTAGCAAATCGCCAACAAACCATAAATACACACATTCACGATTTATTAAGATTAACTGAAACTTATGATGAATTAGCTGTTGTTTTTACAAATCAAGTATCTGCCAGACCAGATGTATTTTATGGGAATCCTTTAATTCATACAGGTGGACATGTGGTCGCACATGGTGCCACGATTAGAATTTTTCTGAGAAAAGGAAAAGGAGAACAAAGAGTCGCTAAAGTTGTGGACGCACCTCATATTCCTGAAAGTGATACTGTATTTTCTATTACCGAAGATGGTATTACAGATTAATTTCAAGAGAGAATTAGTAGTCTAGATTAACATTTATTTCAATTCCTTCTCTTACAGATTCTGAGATAATACAGAATTGTTCGAAAAATTTCCGACATTGATCTGCTCCTTTACGAATTTTAGGATTATCAATCTTTGGAATTAATTTTATATCTATTTTCTTAAGCCTCCAAAATCCTTTATCATTTCTAATACTAGTTATAACTGCTTTTCCTTCGATATTAGATAATGAAAAATTTCTTTTTTGCAGACAAAATGTGAAACTAGCAGCTAAACACCCCAGAACAGATAATGCTAGTAACTTTGATGGATTGGGTCCTATCTTATCAGTAGGTTTTCTGTGTTGTTCGTCTATAAATAGATCATTCATTCTTATTTGTCCGAGATTACATCTAAATATCATTTCTTCCTCTGAATTTATCCCTACTTCAGAAATTGATTCATTTGGCATACTAAATCACCACGATTTATAAAAAGAAATTTGAACTATATGTCAATATTAACATTTACTTGTATTCCAGATCTTACAGATTGGGTTACTATACAGTATTGTTCAAAAAAACTAAATCCATCTTTCGTTCCTTTCAAGCATTGCCTTGCTCGTTTAAGAGTATCAGGATCTTCGATACTTGGTTCAATGTCAACATCAATTTTTTTAATTCTTAAAAAACCTTTTTCATTTCTGGCAATAGTAACCTCTGCTTCACCTTTAAAATCATCAACATTGAGGTTTTTTTTTTTTAAACAAAAAATGAAACTAGCGCTTAAACATCCTAATACGCCTAAAGCAAGCATTCTTGAAGGATTTGGTCCTAACATATCGACTTCTTCATGATGTTCCTCATCAATATAACAATCTTTAACTTTCATATTACCTAAATCGCACTTAAAGATCATTTGTGATTCGAACTCATCTAGTTTTATTCCAACTTTGGTTTTCATTTCATTTGAAATAATTTTCACCAATATAATTTTTTCTGTTTATTGATAAGCAACATTCCTAAATATTGAAAACAATTTTTCTTTTTTAGATTTATCATCTCTAATTTGTTTAAATAACTGATCAATTTCAGTTAACTTTACTTTATAATATTTCAGGTCTTCCTTAAATTCTGATTGAATAACAGAAAATTGTATAGAATCATCGATTCTGCATGCTCGGTTAACAAATTTTAGGCATTGATTGATTCTTTCATATAATAAGTCATCATTAAATTGTTTATCAACGATAATATTGATTTGGTTAATTAACCAATCGCCACTTTCATTTTTTATTATTTGTAATTGAACACGGGGAAAATCTAATATTTCTTTATTATTTCTCAAACAATTTACTAAACTAGCGTTTAAACAATTAAGAAATGTCTTATCTTGTACTAGTGGAGTAGATGTGGATATTGTTTTAACATCTTCTTCACCCACTTCTTCCAGAATACAATTGAACAAATTAGTATCATTTAAATCACATTCAAATATTTTTTTTTCACTTTCATCCATTTTTATCGCACTTTTTTATATAAGGGTAGTTAATTTAATACTTTTCATAAATTTTTTACTAATGAATTAAAGGTAGTTGTTATTTTTTTCAATTTTTTTAAGTTTAAAATGACGCTGTAAATGAAAATACAGACCAATAAAATAAAATGGGATCACAAAGATATACTCTAAGGCAAATCCTAACATGAAAGTCATCATTAAAACAAAGAGGATTATTTCTATTCCTAAACATATCTTATTACTATAATATTTCTCATCAAAATAGGAGGCAGGTACTTTATATCTAGCTAAATACTGCGGTAAATCTTCAAATTCTTCTTTTGAAATTAACAGTTTAAAGCCAATTTGCTTTTTTTGAAAATATAATAGATTTGTACCCCAATCAAGAGTATCAATAAATATATGGATAGAATAACTGATCCCACTGAGAATGAATGCTGGCCAGGTCAAAATGTATCCAATTATTATTAAGATTATACTTGGGAATATTGAATGAGTAATTAGCAATCTGTGATTATGATCCTTCGCATACTTAGCAAAAAAAACATCAAAATCACAAATAAAGGAAAAAAAAACAATTAGTACAAATTCGAAGAGTGACAAATTAAAAAAATAGTTTAAAACAGAAGCAAAAATAACTCCAACAGCAAAATGACTATTAATATGCATAAAACTAATTTTTTTTAAATTTATGATTATTTAATATATATCTGATTATTTTTTCTTTTTAAAACTGCCTTTTTAGTTTCAAAGCCATCAGGACCTCTTTTTTCAACAAGAAATGAAGCTGCTGCTGATGCTAAATAAGCCGCTTTCTCGATTGAATTCCATGACTTATCTGAATGAATAAATTCGTATAAGAAAATAGAAAAATAGACATCACCAGCACCAGTTTCATCTACAATTTTTTTAGGTTTAAAAGCCGGAATTTTAAGGATTCGTTCTCCTTTTTTGGTAAGCATTGAGCCTTTTTCTCCCATAGTCATAATATAAATCCCCCTATTTTCATATTTAGTGCAATCAATCATAATTTTTTCAAAATCATCACATTCTCCTGCAAGTAGATTCATTTCTTCCTCTGAACCTTTAAGAATAATTCTGTCTCCAATTAAATCGATAATTTTTCTAATATTAGTGATGATTTCCTTCTCATATATATATGTAACTTTGCCTTTTTCATCTATTTTTCTAATAAAACCTTGTAGATCTATTCCAATATATGTTTCAGGGCATTGTTTTAAAATTTGAGATATGTATTCATATGAAATTTCATTACATAATGGAACTAATACAAAAATATCAGGCGGGTTTTTGAGATACCTCGAAGGTATATCATTAAAATCAAGATTGGGACTTCTTGATTTTAAAGTTAATGTTCTAGCATGATCAAAATAATCTAACACAAAATTTGTATTTTTTACTTGAGTATATTTAATCCCTTCTAAATTAATATTTCTTGTTTGTATCTCATTTAATAAAGAATTATTAAAGTTTAGTGTGCCTATATGAGAAATAATAGCAATATCTACATCTTGAGTATAAGTACTTAATGATAAAGAACAATAGGAGACACTTCCACCCAGAGTTTCTTTATTTTTTAGCTTAAACCTGATAATATTATCGATAGCAAAGTGACCCGTAAATATTATAGAGGGATGATTATTATTCATTTATGATGATAATTCTTCGATAATTTTATTTTTTTCTTCTATTGTTATCTTTAACTTATTTATTTTTTTTTGCAAATCATCTACTAAATCCGACATTGGACCTTTTTGGGTTATTGGTTGAATTTCTTGGACAGTTTTTAATTCTGTAATCAAATTATCTTTTTCTTCTAATTGGCTTTTAAGAATTTTTATTTTTTCTTCAAATTGAGGTGATAAAGCTGCTTCACCTTGTTTCAATTTTAAAGACTCCTGTACTTGTGAAAGATCATTCTTTAATTCCTCGTTTTCTTTCTTAAGCTCTTTTATTTCATCGGGTTCTAACTGATATCCCCCACTTTCTAGCGTTTGTTCTAGATCACCTTTATCTTTATTTAATTTTTCTACTATTCTTTTATACTTATTAAGATCTTGTTGAAGGTCTTGGCATAATATTTCAAGTGTTTGTGCTGTAGGTTTTGTTGATTGAGGTTTTATTACCGAAGATTTTGGTGGTTCCACAGGAACTACATAATCAATAGGTAATTTTTTCATCTTTTCTACTAATTGTTGGTTCAAAGCTTCATTTTCTTCAGTTAAATCGTTAACCTTTTTTTCTAGACCATCTATATGGTTCTTATTTTTAACCAAATTTGATTTTAATTCTTCAATTATAGTTGTAGTGACTCCTGAATCCATTTTAGTTGACGTTGAAGTTGTTTCCAATTTATTATTTAATTCAGTTATTACAATGTTTTTTGCTCTTAATTCTGCTTCTTTTTCTGCGAAATTTTGTTCTAGGTTCATTATTTTGGCGTTAAGATCAGAGTTTTTTTGCTGAAGCTCACTCATATTTATTCCACTGCTCATTCCCCCCTGTTTTAACTGTTCTTTTAATCGTTCATTTTCTTCTATAGTACTGCTAATAATTTTTTCTGTTTTACTTATTAATTCTATATTTTCTTTGATTTTGTTTCTTAGTTCTTCATTATCTTTTTCTACTTGTTTGATTCTATCTAGAGTTTCTCCGATAGCACTAGGTTTATTGATTTCAGTTTCCATTTTTTTTCTCCATAAGCTAATAAAATCTTCAACTTTTTCATTTTCTTCTGGCATTTTTATAATATCCTCTTTTATAATAATTTGATATAATTTTTTTTATTATTTAATAAAAATTCCTGAAATATATCCAACACACCAACCAATATTTTTAGTTATATCATAACTAGTATAATATTTTAAAATTTTACTCTTATTAGAATTCATTTTCTTACTAATTAACATTAATGAAGTAATTGTTTGTGGGCCACACACATGTATATTTGGTTTTGTTGCAGCTTTATATGTTTTTTCAGGATTGAATTCTTCAAAAGCATCGATAACGGATTTATCTTTTTCTCGGAAATTTTCTAAACCTTCTCCTGAATTATATATAGTTTCATGATTCATATCGGAAGAAGCAACGATAACAATATCTTTATCTGTTGATTTTAATACTGCGGTTATATCACTCGTTATTTTGTCTAACAAGTCATAACTTCTAGTAGAAATTTTTATTGGTAAAATCTTTACATCATGTTCTGCGCCGCAATATTGGATAAAAGGAATTTGCACATCAATATTATGTTCTTCAAGAAAGGGTCCCGTAAAAGCAGCCTCATCAGCAATTATCGTCTTACTATTATTTATTATTTCATTAGATATTTCATCATCAATTTTAATACTCCCTAAAGGTGTTTTCCATTTTCCTTCTTTTAAAAGTGCTATTTTTCTATATCCAATATGATCAGTTCCCAAAATTATTATGGTATCAGGTATTTTCTCTTTAAAAAGGTTAGAATATGTAATTGCAGCACAGGGACCTGAAATTGAAATTCCCGCATGTGGGGATACTCCCCCTACGATAGATCTCGATTCTTGGTCTAAACTTTTAGGTTTTTCACCAGGTCCAAAATTCTCATCCAGAAAACAAGAATCTATAAGACTGTAAAGGCTATCTTTATCTTGAGGATAAAATCTTCTCGCTTGTCCAATTTTTCTAATTTCCAATTTTGAATCACTGATGTTTAATATCCTACTGTTAAGATAATTAATATTGAAATATTTATAATTTCATACTATTCTTTTACTTTTCAAGATTTTCTATCTAATTATATTTTGTTTAACTAAGATTTTGAATAATTGATAGATTTATTAAATTACTTTAAATAAATCTAAATTGATGAGTAAAGAAAAGAATCTTCAAATTTCGCTTGATGATCTGAGTGAAAAAGATATTCCAGAGAAAATTCCTACAAAGTTTATTAATAATAGAGTCATAGTTTTCAACCCTTTGTATGCTTCTTATTTATATGTTAAGAAAGGCTTTTTTGGCTCCCCATTGGGGATACATAAACCTAGATTAGAATACTTCTCCAAGCCAAGCGAATTATCATTAATTGAAGCGTATTTTCTATTAGAAAAGGATGAAATAACTATTTTCGATGTAAAAGCAGATAATTTCCTAAAGCCAAAGAACTTTCATGAGATAGCGAAAAAAACTCATCATAAGTTTGAAGAAAAATATATTATATACAAAGATTTAAGGGAACGAGGATATATTCCTAGACCTGGATTAAAATTTGGGGCAGATTTTGTCGTTTATCGTCTTGGTCCCGGTTTAGAGCATTCTTTATTTATGGTCCATGTGTTACCGCATGATTCTGAAATTACTGCCATTGATATGGTCAGAGCTGGTCGTTTAGCGACATCTGTGAGAAAGAAATTTGTAATTGCTAATCCTCTTACGTGTAGTTATTATTTTTTTGAGTGGTTCAAACCCTAAGAATTATCTTTTTACACTAATTGTAATAAATTAGTATGAAATAAATACACAATAAACATTATTGTAATAGCAATTGCAGGAATGAAGTACCACGAATGAAGTTTATTCATTTCATATAAGCCAAACCCAGCTCTTTTCCAATTTTATAAAACTCTATGATATTTTTAATCATTTTTTATCCCTTTTTAGTTTAAAATCTTTTATTCTCACTGTTGAATACTTTGAACCAGTTGGGTATGTATCTCTTTCAAGATGTATATATGAATACACAATTAGTAATGATATGGAAGTAATGGTTATAATTATTAAAATTATAAGAAGTTCTATTGAAAGTCTCCCATGTCTGCGATTTTTAAAAAAAAGTAGAGAATTTATCTCACTTTTGGTTAGACTTAACTCTTTTCCTACTCGATATATCTTAATAATATTATCTATCATTTTTTTAAGAATTTATATTTTTAATATTCGAGAATAGATATTTTTGTATTTTGATAAAAGAGAATCCATTTTTCCTGTTACTCTAAAATTTTGGAGATTAAAATGAAGGTTTTCTATTGCTCTTAAACAATAGGGTGCATCGTCTGAGTCTAAAGCATCTCGAGTTCCTACACAACCTCCTTTACAATCATTCACCATTTCACAGCTCTTACAATATCCAGATAAGTTTTCTTTATCAAAATTTCGGTTAAAATTAAAAGCATGAGGATTTGAAATAATTTTCTTTAGACTTTGTGTTCTTATATTACCTTCAATAAACTTGTCTGAAAGGGTTAAACATCCTTTTATATTTCCATTGCTTTGAATACCTAACACAGAATATCCAGCTTGACAACCGACCCAAGGTGCTAATCCTAAATTAGGTATGAGTCTTGAAAAATAACCAAAACAATGTGCTCCTATTACAGGGAGTCTTCGATAGGAGTAATTTTTAACATTAATTGCAATAAACATTGCTAAAGCATAATATTCTTCTCTTGAAATAGTTAATTCTTTAGGAAATCGTCCAATAGGGACAGCTAATTGAATTTGCCAAGAAATATTTTGATCTAAAATCAAATTTTTAATTATATCAACTTCCTTTAAGTTTTTTTTATTGATAGCGGTTATTATTGAAACTGAAAGTTTTTCTTTTCTTAATATCTTCATTGCATTTATAGTTTTATCGTATGCTCCTTTAATACCTCTAAGATAATCATGCGTTTCTGGAAGACCACCATCCAAGCTTAAAGATACGCAATCTACGCTTAGTTTTTTCAATTTTTGAATATGTTCCGCAACATTTAATCCGTTAGTAACAATTGATAAGTCCATTTTATATTTCTTAACTTCTTTCGCAATTTCATACCAGTCTTCTCTAACTAGAGGTTCTCCCCCCATTAATGCAACACCTTTATAACCACATGAATGCAACTCTTCAACTAATTTTAATGATTCCTCAGTAGTTAATTCATCTGAACGCGCACTACCTGCTCTGGAGCCACAATGAATGCATTTACTATTGCATTTTAATGTAATTTCCCAGACTGCACAAGAGTTTTTTATTCTCCGCGTTAAAAGTGATATTAAACGTGGCATTATATTAATTGGATTCTTTTTTTGAGATAAAGTATTATCAAATTCGTTTATAAACTTTTTTGATTAAAATCGAATAGTTCAAAATATGATAGTTATAGAAGGTCATCCTATTGTCCTCTAATTTATTGAATAATACTTATCGAGATTTATAATAGGATTAAAGTTCGGTGATGGTTCTTTGGCTTTCTTTAACCAAATCATTTCTAAATCAATATCCTTTTTAATCACTTTTTTATTCTTGACTCTACTAATTCTTAATAATCTTAATGTTCTCCTATAAATTTTAAGTGCGTTTGATTTTAAATTCAATTTAACGAGTAATTTAGCCAAATTCCAGTAATAAATAAAATCATCTCTAAATAGTTGAATAGACTCTAACAATTTTCTTTTAGTAATTTCATAATTTTGGTCATAAAACGCTTTTATACCCTGATAAAAAAATTCTTCAGATTTTCTTTTAATCATTGCTTGAGAGAAAAACAATGACTTTTCTTGCTTATTAGTTGTTGCTAGTTCCTTCAGATGTGCTAATTGTTTCTGTTTTTCATCTCTAAAAAAAATTAATTTATCTATTATGCTTTTGCCAAATGTTTCGATTGATGAGATAGCAATTTGTTGAGTTCCAGGAATTATAGGCAATTTTTTAAGTGAATTGTATAATATATTTGAAAAATTATATTTTATCATGTATTGGATTATCTCGTTAATATAGTTCATTTCAAAGTTTGTGAGATAATTCTGATCCTCAATCCCTTTTAGAAAAACTCTAGCAAATAGAGGGGATTTTATAAGAATAGTTTTAATAATCTCATACGTTATATTTTTATCTTTTTTAACTTCAAATTCTTTTAACTTTAATAAAATTAAAGTCAATAAATCCTCTTGTTCTTTAGTTAGAAAAGAGTCTTTAAAATCTATAAGGTTTTCTAATAAAAGATTTTTCCGTATATGGGTTATCACTTGAAAGGAATTCTCTTCTGAAGGTTTATTACATTTAATTCTCAATATAGGTATTGATTCAGTATTATAGAATTTTTCTTCCTTTATATCACTAAATCCTACTTTTTTCAACATTTCAGTTAATAGCTTTAAAGGGTAACATAACTTATGTTGAAGTCCTTCATGGGGAATACCAAATATCCATCCTAAAATTTCTTTTTGTTGTTCATAATCACCCTTTAAATAGGATTGAAACGCCTTTTCAATATCCGGTGTTTCAATAATTAGAACTCCATTTGATTGTAAGACTCTGAAAAATTCACTTAAAGCATAGAGGGATTGGAAAAAATCTATATGTTCAATTACCTGTATTGCTTTAACTTCTTCACAGGAATTGTCTGGAAACGAAAGATTTGTTGCAGACATTTGTTTATCTGCTAATATATCTTCAAATAAGTCGATATTGCAATAACCGGGCTCATATCTTCTTCCAGAACCAACGTTTAATTTCATTTTTTATTCGTAAAATCTTTAAGTTTTACAGATGAATATAACGTTCCGCTTGGGTAAATATTTTTGGATACAACAACTACAGCAAGAACTATAGCAACAGCTAACATAGCAAATAAAACTACCCTCGTAAACTTATATAATAAAGAATGTTTACCTGAAGATAAAAAAATCCGATTAATTTCACTTCTTTTTAATCCTAACTCTTTACCAATTTTATAAAATTGAGTTAATTCATTAAACAAGATGTAAATTTCACCTCATACAAAATTATGGTATATACTTTTTTATTATACTTATCAATAAAAACATTTCTTTAGAAAGCTTTTAAAGTTTTAAGGTACACTTTTCGAACAATATGAAAAGGATTTACTTTTAGCTTTTTTTCATTAAAAAGCATTTTAGTTATTTAGGTGGCAATTAATCTTAATTTCTTTATGATTCTATCTTTAATTTCCTCGATCCGTTGAAATTCTTCATTCGGTATAGTCTGACTTATTCGCAAAATTGAGTCTATAAGGTCTGAACCTAAAATTTCTTCAATCATAATTCCTTTTTCTATAAGTTTTTTACCCTCTTTATAGATTAATAGTATGATTTTGATTAGTGCTAATAATTTCTTAGTATTTGTATAAGCATCAATGTCATTGAAAGCATTTTGGATTAAAAAACCATCTTTAATCATTTTTGCTATAAAAAGTGTTAATTGTTGATCTGCAGGAAAATTCTTTTCACCTATTAATTGAAGTAAATGCTTCAAATCTTGTTCTTGTGATAGAATCTCATTTACTAGCTCTCTGCATATCGACCAGTCAATATCTATTTCTGGCCAATCAATATCTCTCTCGTACCACCATTTAGTAATAAATTGAGGATAATTTGAATACGAATTAAGCCAGTTAATAGCAGGATAATGTTTTAGATAAGCAAATTTGGGATCAAGAGCCCAAAAAGCTTGGACTAAACGTTTTGTTGTTGCGGTCACCGGCTCGCTAAAATCACCCGCAGGAGGAGAAATAGTTCCAACAATTGAGATTGAACCTAATAAATCATTACCCAAAGGATCTCTTCCTAACGTTCTAACTAGTCCTGCTCTTTCATAAAAACTAGATAATTTAGAAGGTAAATAAGCAGGATATCCTTCTTCTGCTGGCATCTCTTCTAATAATCCAGAAATCTCTCGTAGTGATTCAGCCCATCTTGATATACTATCTGCTAGAACAGCAACGTGATATCCCATATCTCGAAAATATTCCGCAATTGTAATCCCAGAAAAGAGACTCGCCTCTCGAGCAGATACGGGCATATTGGATGTATTTACAATGAGTATTACTCTTTCTATTAAGGGTTTGCCACTACTCTGATCCAGATTTTCCGAGAATTGCTTCATAATATTTGCAATTTCATTACCAGGTTCACCACATCCGATAAACACAATTAAATCAGCATCACACCACTTAGCTATCATTTGTTGGATAACTGTTTTTCCTGTTCCAAAACCTCCTGGGATTGCGGTGGTTCCTCCTTTTACTATAGGAAACAATAAATCGATAACTCTTATACCTGTAATTAAGGGCTCATAGGGATTTTCTTTTCTTCTATAAGGACGATTATTTGTAATTGGCCACTTTTGGAGCATTGAAAAAGCTTGTTCTTTACTTTTATTTTTAACCTTAAAAATCTCATCAATAATGGTATAAGCTCCTTCTTGCGCAATAAATGATAATTTTCCGGCGATGAAAGGGGGTACCATAATTTTATGTTCAAGGAAGGTCGTTTCTTGGACAGTACCTATAATATCTCCTTCATTAATCTCATCATTAATTTTCTTTAATGGTATAAAATGCCATTTTTTAGTCCTCGATAAGCTTGGATATTTAATTCCTCTCTCTAACCTCCCTGTAGAAAAATCTTTGAATAGTATTCCTAAAGGTCTTTGTATCCCATCGAAAACATTTCCAAGAATTCCTGGACCTAATTCCATGGAGAGAGGTTCATTCAAACTAACTACCTTTTCATCCAAATTTATATTTGTTAATGGTTCAAAACATTGAGCAATTACATGAGTTGAAAAAATCTGAATTACTTCTCCTAAAATATTATACTTTGGTATCTTAATTAGATCATGAAGCCGTACATGATTTTCCAGACCCTTTACTTTAATAAGAGACCCAATAATTCCAGAAATGTTTCCTCCCTGTATTTCGCTTTCTTTCATCATTTATTTGTCGAACTTTTTTTTTCATTGATCTATTTTTTTATTGCAAAAAGGACATTTTTTAACAAAATTCGGGACTATATTTCCACAATACTTGCACTTATCAATTAGTGGTTTCCGATATTCCAGTTCCAAGTTAAAAGGTTTAGGTATCTTTATTTCTTGGTTTTGTACTTCTTTTTGTTTTATTATTTGCTCTTTTCTTATTTGTCCATTTTTATTTTCAGGAAACATTCTGGAATAAAGTCTCTTTTTTTTTGTTCTAAAAAAAAGTCCAAGAGTAGTTAGAATTATAAATAATAGCAAAATTGAGATAATCACTGGGTTGAAACCAAGTGTAACCAGAAAATAAAATACGTAAATAAAAACAACTGAGTAAAGGATTATCCCAATAAGTTTTATAACAATATTTTTACGTGAATTTTTATTTTTTTTTGACTCCATAAACTCCAGGGCTTAGCTTTCTTATTTATGAATAATAATATTATTTGAATTCTTTTATGATATAATTCTTAGCTTTATCTATCTCCTCTCTTAATGATTTGACCTCGATTTCTTTATCAATCTCTTCAGAAATTATATCTTTATCAAATTCTCTACTGAATCTCATAATTGAATAATCTGTATCAAGATAGAATGGAAAATATTCAGTACCACTCCCTTGAAAGAATTTAAAGAAAAATTCATAGTAGTGTAAACGTAAAGTGTTGATGAATACAAGCAATCCTTCTATTAGAATGACTATTATATTACCAAATATAGCACCAATTAAATTTAATATATCAAATCCAATGCCAACACCTTGAATCAAGTTTCCCATTTGGTTTATAGCAAATAATAAAGCAATATGGGCTAATGCAAGAGCTAATAATCTAATATAAGATAAGACATTACTCATAACTGATAGTAATGTATCAAATGTTTCAATCGATCCTTCACCTAATAACCCAGCTAAAGATTCTTCTTGCAAATATGAAATCTTTAATATCTTTCCTAAGGGTTTTGAGAGTATCAATAAAAGCCCGGGGATTAATACTAATAATATTGGATATGGAGGAGTCAGCCATCCATTAATTTCGAATCCATATGTAAATATTAGAATTGCCCCCCCTAATAAAAAGAAAATTTTCGTTAATGAATCAGTAAAGGCCAGATATTTTCTATGTTGCTTCCAATAATTTAAAAACTGAATAAACCATCCCAAAATTATGTGAAATATTCCAATGGCAATAGCAAAGTAAAATACGGATAATATGTTTCCCAATGGATTGTTCAAGTGGATATTTAAAAATGGAATTACTATTGGATTTTCATCAAAATTCCAAAGAACATTACCAAATATTTCAATTTCATGATGTCCAAAAAATTCACCATATAAAAAACCAACAAAAAAAGCAGCCCAACCACAGAAAAAAATTATCCAAGAGAAGCTAGAAAGAGACTTTTTGCGCTTTTTAAATACTAATGCTCCTATGAGCCCAGAAATTATTAGAGTCAGACCATGCCCAATATCTCCGAACATTATACCAAATAATATTGGAAAGGTAAAAGCAATAATTGGTGTCGGATCTATTTCGGAATAATTAGGTGTACCATACATTTTAGTGATTGCTTCGAATGGTTTTACTAAAAAAAAGTTTTTCATAATTCGTGGAGTAACATCTCTTAAATCTTCGGAATTTTCATCTTTTTCATTTTTTGAGATTGAATCTTCATTTTTTAGGCTTAATTTAGCCTTCTTTTTTTTAATTGCTCCATTTGGGTAAGATTCATAAATGGGACGCTTTTTTGATACATCTATTGATTCGATTGTGATATTGTCTTTAAATAGGTTAAATAAATTTTCTTGGATTATTTTTTTCTTGGAAAAAGGAACAAAAAACTTAAGAACTACTCTATTTGTAGAAGTATTTTTAAATTGATTAGCCGCCCAACTATATTCTTCAATATTTTGAACGATTTCGTTAATTCCCGCGAATTTTAATAAATTATCATGAGCGATTCTATTTTGTTCTTTATTATACCGTGTTAATAAATTTATAATAAAATTAATTTCTGTTTCAATTCGATCGTAATTAATACCGGTATCTGTTAAATATTTTTTTAAAATTGGGACTTCTTCAGAATGAATAAGTCGTATTCTTCCTTTGAATTCATGTTCTTTATCTTTTGGATAGAAAATATAGAAACCAATTCGATCATCTGAGATTTGAAAGTTATCATAAAAATTAGGGAATTCAGAAAAGGCGAAAAGATTAATTAGATTATCTAGATTTTTTGAAAACGTTGTAAAGACTCGAAATTTAAAGTGATTCAAAGTATGAGAATTATACTTGGTTATATTAAGTTTTTCAAGATATTTATAACATTTTTTTATAATTTGAATATTTTCTAATTCAATATTTGCCTTAGTTATATAATTATTTAATTCTGTGACTCGATTTGTGAAGAATTCAATTTCTTCTAGAATATGACTAATTAAGTCATTGAGATTATTAGCATTAAACTCAATTCTCTCCGATTTTTTAATTCGCAAATTTTTAATATCCATTTCATCAATTTTTAATCTCTTAAATAATGTATTTAGGCTTTTTCTCAATATATTAATCTTTTCAACAATAGGTTTTTTATCTTCAATTTCTTTTTTTTTTTCAGATTTTTCTTTTGGTTTAATTTGTACCATATTAAAATTAGAGAGTTCTATTAAAAGTTGATCTTGATAATTCTGATTAATATCTACTTTCATTAAACAAAATTCATCTTTTTTTCCCATAAAATTCTCACTTAATTGTATTATTCCTGTTTAATTATAAGGTCTTTAGTCTTTTTCAATCTAACATAATTTTCTCTTTCAATTTCCTCTAAAATATCTTTTATTTGTTTAATCTGTGATTCTAATCTAGGGGTTATAACATTTTTCAAACCATTTATCCTTCTATTTATTTTTTTAAAGGATAATGCTACTTTTAATAGTAAATCTTCAAATTCCGAAAATTTTATAAACTTACTGAAGAAAATTTTTAAGTTTACTAGCAAATCATCAAGATAATGACTTGTGTTTTCAAATGTGTATGCAGGAAGTTTTTCTTCCTGAAATAATTCATAATCTATTTGAGTGATTACTATTCCCATCTTCTTATTTGTCTGAACGCTAATTCTTGGTTTATATTGGATTTTACTCAATTTACTAATTAAATTCACTTCATTTTTACCCATTTCTTCATAGGTTTGTATTAAAATACCCAAAGTTTCTTTATATATTTTGAGTAATTCTCTTCTTTGGATTTTATAGTCCTTCCATAATTTCCTTATTTGAATTATTAGTTGCTCACGTCTAAATTCCAAAAAATTTTGCCCTTTAACAGCAAAATCTAATCTTCTCTTTAAATTTAGTAAATTTGTTTTTGTTGGCTTTATCTCTCTAAAACTTATAAGTTACACCCATGATTTATAGTATTTATTGATAAAATTCGGATGAATTCTAATTAACTGACTTTTATTTAGATGGGAAAGAGTCTCCCAAGCAATGGTTAGGGTCTGGTTAAAATCTCGAGTTTCATTTAATTTTTGATTGATAAATTTTTGTTCAAAATCCTTTCCAAACTGAAGTAAATTCCTTTGATCGATATTTAAACCATCTTCTCCTACTATTGAAATTAAATCTTTAACTTCAAGATAACTGGAATATGCTGCTAATAATTGGGAGCTTACATCAGCATGATCTTCCCTAGTTTTATCATCACCAATAGCATCTTTCATTAATCTTGATATTGAGGCTAACACTTCAAATGGGGGATAAATAGCTTTCTTATGTAAGCTACGGCTAAGAACTAATTGACCTTCGGTGATATAGCCAGTTGTGTCAGGAATAGGGTGAGAAATATCATCATTTGGCATTGTTAGAATAGGTATTTGCGTAATTGAACCCTTTTTTCCTTTAATTTTTCCCGTACGTTCATAAATCGAAGCAAAATCAGAATAAATATAACCCGGATATCCCTTTCTGCTAGGGATTTCTTCTTTAGCGGAACTAAGTTCTCTAAGGGCTTCAGCATAATTTGTCATATCAATTAAAATTACTAAGACATGCATCTCTTTTTCAAATGCATAATATTCAGCTGTAGTTAAAGCAACTCTAGGGATAATTAATCTTTCAATAACCGGATCGTCTGCAAAATTTATAAAAGATATTATATTTTGAATCGTTCCACTCTCTTGAAATCGTTTTAAAAAATACATTGCTTCATCTTGAATAATGCCTATTCCACAAAATATGATAACAAAAGGTTCTTCTGAAACAACTTTTGACTGAGTTGCTATCTGAGCCGCCAATTTATTATGCGGCAGTCCCTGTCCACTAAAAATCGGAAGTTTTTGTCCTCTAATAAGAGTAAATAACCCATCTATCACAGATATACCTGTTTGGATTATATCTACAGGATATTCTCTAGCAAATGGATTAATAGGGACTCCGTTAATATCTCTTTGGACATCTGTTAATATATCAGAATCCAATATATTCTTTGATCTAATATCAATAGGACTTCCTAATGAATTGAAAGTTTGCCCAAACATGTCTTTTGAGATATTAACTTTAAATGTATCTCCTGTAAATTTGATTTCTGCATTTTCTGAGGATAATCCGGACGTATCTTCGAAAACTTCAACTATTATCATATCTTCAGTCAGTTTAACTATTTGACCCGTCCTAATATTATCGCCAGATTTAATCTTTACAATTTCACCGTATTGAGCACTATGTTCATTTTTTAAAAATAGAAGTGGTCCAATAATCTGTTGAATCTTCTTATAAATTACACTCATTTTTTACCATATACTCTACGAGTTAATTTTAATTCCTCTATTTGATGTAATAGTTTATTTTTTATATCCTCCAACTTATCAAAATCTTTATTAGGAACAGTATGATTAATTCTTAAAATTTCGTCCATTACCTTAAGTTCCTTTATTTCTTCGGTATAAAATCCTTCTTTAATAAGTTCTTTACTTTCCTTATACACTAAAAGAATCAATTTTATTGAGCCTAATAATTTTTTAATATTTGTATAACTATCAATATCATCGAAAGCATTTTGAATTAAAAAGCCATTTTTAATTAATTTGGCAGTGAAAATTATTAGTTGTTGGTCTTCTGGTAAGTTTTCTTCTCCAATTAGTTGAGTGATATACTTTAATTCATTATCTTTAGATAAGATCTCGTTTATTTCTTTCCGGCATTCAAACCAATCAGCATCAATCTCAACCCATTCAAAATCCCTTTCAAACCACCATTCAGAAATATAGTCTGGATAATTAGAGTATGAATTTAACCAGTTAATTGCGGGATAATGTTTTGAATATGCGAGAGCGGGATCTAAAGCCCAGATACCTTGGACAAAATTTTTAGTCGTGGCTGTAACAGGTTCACTAAAATCTCCAGCAGGAGGAGAGATAGAACCGATAATTGTCATGGATCCAACCCTTTCTTCTCCACTAACACTATTTCCTAATAATTCAACAACACCAGCTCGTTCATAGAAACTTGAAAGTTTAGAAGGTAAATATGCTGGATAACCTTCCTCTGCGGGCATTTCTTCTAACAGCCCAGAAATTTCTCTAAGAGATTCAGCCCATCTTGATGTACTATCAGCTAAGACCGCTACATCGTACCCCATATCACGATAATATTCTCCTATAGTCACTCCTGAAAAAATGCTAGCTTCACGTGCAGATACGGGCATATTTGAGGTGTTAGCAATAAGTATTATACGTTCTAATAAAGGTCGTTTAGTTTGGGGATCAATTAACTCGGAAAATTGGGTTAAAACATCAGCAATTTCATTTCCTCGTTCCCCACATCCTACAAAAACAATAACATCCGCATTACACCATTTAGCTAAGGAGTGTTGAATAACTGTCTTACCAGTTCCAAAACCTCCTGGAACACCAATAGTACCACCTTTTATTATTGGAAATAATAAATCTATTACTCGAATACCTGTGATCAGAGGTTCGGAGGGAATCCTTCTTTCTTTAAATGGCCTCGCTTTATTTACAGGCCATTTTTGAAGCATTGAAAAACTTTTTTCCTCATTCCCTATTTTTAATCTATAAATCTCATCTGTTATTGTATAATCTCCTTCTTGGGCAATATAAGATAGTTTTCCCGTAATTAAAGGAGGTATCATTATTTTATTTTCTATTAAAGGTGTCTCTTGTACTATTCCTAATATCTGCCCACCAGAAACTTTCTCATTAATATTTATTTGTGGTTTAAAATGCCATTTCTTTTTTCTTGATATTGCGTCTATTTCCAAACCTCGTTGTAATTGCCCATCTTTAAAAATATCAAATATATTTTGCAGTGGTCTCTGGATTCCATCAAATATTCTCCCTAGTAATCCTGGTGCTAATTCCATGGAAAGTGGTTCATTTAAACTAACGATCTCATCATTTATTCTTAAGTTTGTTGTGGTTTCAAAGCATTGAGCTACGATATAATCAGAATAAATTTGAATGACTTCTCCTAAAAGATTATATTTAGATACTTTAACTAACTCATGGAGCCTGATTTGACGTTCTAATCCTTTGATCTTGATTAGTGATCCCATTATAGCTGAAATATATCCCTGTTTTGGATTGTTCTTATATTTGGATCTGATCATATTGCTTTAGGTGTTTGTTGATTTTTGATTTTTGATTTTGAATAAACATATTGAATTGACTTTCAGTTTCTTTAATTTCTGAATCATTTACAATTTTTGAGATCTCTCTCTGGATGAAAGACGATTTCTTATCTATTAAATTATCAATAGTATAATCATAAGAAATCAAACCACTACCCAATGAGATTTTAATTCCTCCAATAAAATCATTGTCATCTTTATTAATTTCTACAGGGTTTTTAAATAGGTCTTGAATTTTTTCAGGATTTTGGATAAAGTAATCATAATCTTTTAAATTAAAGATAATTTCAATTGCTTGTGGTTTATCAACAGTGCTTTTAACATTTTTAATAATATTAAATAAAAAATTGAGGTAATTCAAATAATGATCATCAATTTCTTTTTTAATATGATTAAATAAATTAATTTTTAGTGTTTTTATGAGGGAATTTTTTAAATCCAAAAATTTTTCTTTTCCTCCTAGGAGTGTTGAAGATAAAGACTGATTAAGGAATTGATTATAATTTTCTATGAACTGTTCTTTTAGTTTTTGGGCTCTTTCTTGACTTCTTTCTAAATTCCTTTTTTTAATTTCTGCTTTTTGGAATAAAGTTTGTCTATTAAATTCATCTATTTCTTTTTGAGCCTTCTCAATTAAGTAAAGCCCTAAATTTCCAATTTTTTTTTTAAATTCTTTTTCTTCTGAAATTCTAAATCAGCTCTTCAGATAACACAATTTCCCTAATTGCTTCTAATATTTTATTTAAAATTTTTCCTTCCTCGTTTATATGGGGTTGAAAAACATCTGGAAGGATAAATATAAACGGTTGTTTATTGTTAAGTTTAAAATTTATTAGAAAATCTATCATTTCATCATTTAAAGACATTAAGATTACAATCATGCCAATTGAAGGATCCTTTATTAAATTATTAAATTCTGTTGTGAATTGTTCCTCGGAATTAATAATTGTACCTTCTAAACCCAAAAATCCTAGTAAAATTACTAGGTCTTCTTCTCCAAGAATATGAATTTTTTGATCTAACACTAAAAATCTAACCCCGCTTCAGTTATTATTAATTTTTGCAGATTCTGAATATTTTTTTGAAATCCTTTTTCAATTTTCTTAATTGCTTTATCCATATCATTTGTAAATATTTTTATTTCAGAATCTACATCTTTGGAGAGTTTTATTAAAGCATTATTTACTAATTCATTTTTTTTAGTGAGAAAATTTTCAAATTCTTTTCTTTGCTCTTCCCTGAATTGTTCAATATCATTTAAATTAACATCTTTTGCGTTATTTATTAAATCATCATAAACTTGTTCGATATCTTTTATCCATTTAAATATATCCATGCTTACTCAACTTTAATTAAACTATTCCATCTTAACATTAATCATTATTTCATTTTAGTAACTTGTATTTTTTATATATAATATTAGCTAATTTTGGCAGAATATATAAGCGAATTTCCTTATCTTTTTTTACTAATACTTCCAAAATTTTATATATCGCTTGAAATTCAATATCGTCAGTCCTAATTTCTAATAATTTAAAATAATAATTTAAATATAATTTTTCTATAGACCATATAAAGTGTTCTTGGTCAAGGGATGTATTTATTAAACCTGATTTTAATTCTTTTATTGCATTGAAATATTTTATAAGAACATCAAAAAATTCATTTTCATCTTTTAAATTCATCAAATTTTCTAATTTCTTTTCATTCATAAATAGATAATTATCAACTAAAAGCTGCAATAAAAGATTTTTATCAATACTGTTTTTAATTCCTCTATATATAATTCTCAAATTGTAAATCTCTGAAATATATTTTACAAATGGAGAGATCACTATTTTTTCTTTTTGGGTTAAGAATTTTATCTCGTTTTTTAAATTATTATAATATAATTGATCCAAAAAACTTTCTAGCACGAATATTTCATTTGTTTTTTTAAAATAAAGAATACCTTCTCTAATTATTTTATTGTAAATAGTAGGTTTCATATAAACTTGGATTTCTTCTAATGACGGAATTTCTATCAGCTCCTTCATAAATTCTGTATTATTTAGGTATTTTTCGACTAACATATTCACGATTGACGATTTTTCATCAGTACTAATACTCAAAATTGTTCCTAGCAGAACGTGTTTTATATTCATAATTTCATATTTCATTAAATAATTTCTTAAAAAGAGTCTCATAGATGTTGGAGAAATATAAATAATTCTTCCAATTAGCTTAATATATGTGTGAAAAAGTGCTTTTTCAATTTCTTCAATTGTATAGGATTTAACGGTAAGTCCGGGATAAAAAATACTTATAGATTCAATAAATTGCTTAATATCCGTAATTTCTTTTAAATTAAGGAGAGTAGTATCATCCATTATAAGTTGCTTTAAAGAACTTATCTTGATTAAAGTAAACGCGTAGGAAGGTACCTCGATAGCACTCGTAAAATTCACCAAAAATAAAATATTTATAAAATTGTAATCCTTATGGAGGTGCTGGTATATTAAATACTAATAATATTGCTATAATCAAACCATAAATCGCGATTGCCTCACCCAAGGCTACAATTACCACCACTTTACCGAAAGAACCTTCCCTCTCTGATATGGCTGAAATAGCGGCTGTACCTACCGTTTTTATAACATGAGCGGCGGCTAATCCTGAGATCGAGATCGCTAATGCTGCTGAAATTGCTAATATTGGAGTCGTAGGTGAATTATAATAATCAAATGTTATATCTTGTGCTCTGACAACTTGAACTAAACCATTCATAGTTAAAAGAAATACTAAAACTAATATAACTTGGACTATAGCAAGATAAAAATAAAATTTTCGTTTACCATTCATATGCAAATCATCTAATTTTAATTTTAAAAAATTAATCTATTAAGGAAGAATAATAAAAATTAGCGTATAAATTTTCTTATATAAGATAATGAGAATTTAAGAAATAATATGAAAAAAGTTAGTTATTGATATAGTAAGACTCTGATTTCATCAGCAATGTCGTGAATTCTATCACAAAGTTGCTCAAGTAATACAATGCTATCTCTTAATCGTAAGAGTATCCTCATATCTAACTCTTCATTAGAATACAAATATTCAAGAAATTGCCTATAAATAGAATCAATTTCATTTTCAATCTCATGAATCCTGGTAGTGTTCTTAAATACAACATCTGGTTTATCTCTTAAGCTTTTTATAGTTGATTTTAATACATCAGCCATCTCAATAGTTTTATTGATTAATTTCTCATATCTCTTATATATCTCTGGAAAAACTTTTTTATCAATATCAATTTTAGGCATCATATCTACAAACTCGAGAGGATAATTGATTACATTATCCATTTTTAGAATTAAAGCAACAAAATTGCCTAATCCTGCACCAGATTCAGAAAAATTTTGAATTAGCTGAATTTTAATAGCATCTGCATCTTCTTCATTCAATTGCATCTTATTCTTTTTCTTTTCCAGAGAAGATTTATGCTTTTCATAATCTTCAGACCACCTATTATAAAAAACACCCATATCACTAAGAACGGAATAAATAATTCTAGAGTGTTCTATAAGCATTGATACGATTTCTTCTTTAATCTTATTCATGAATATTCAATTTAAATATTTAATTAGTTCTTATAATTATTAAAAATAGATCAATAAAAAATATAGTATTTAGAGAAATTTTAATATATTCCTAATTTAATTTATAAGTAAATTCTGAAAGAATTGAATAAATAAAATAATTTTTATTATTATTTTACAATATAGGTTTATGAACATAGTAATAGGTGAAAAATTAGTTAAATGAACATTAAGAAAGTACTTCAACGATGTAAAGATTATTCTAAATTGTCTAATTTGGGTGAAATTGCTCGACGTAAATTTTTTAATAATTGTTTTGATGGAGCATTAACATGTGCTGGAATCGTAAGTGGAGTATTTATTATTTTCCTTGCAGGTTCTTCTGGTTTTGACCCAAAAGACGTCCTTATCACTGGTTTTGCGACAGCTCTGGCGATTGGAATTTCCGGCTTATGGGGAGCTTTTCTCTCCGAAGAAGCTGAACGCAAGAAAAAAATGATTGATATGAAGAAAGAAATGGCTATTTTTGAAGACGAAGATAATGAAAAAAATGGCAATAAAAACAAAGAAGATAAATCAGTACTTGAGAAAGCTGAAAACTTTGCTACTATTATAGCTTCTTTAGTAGATGGGGGGGCACCTGTACTTGGAAGTTCACTTCCATTGATTCCTTTTTTCTTCGGATTTACACTGACATTTATGCATTTTATTTTCTCTTATATTATACTTACATTTTTATTAATATACCTTGGTATCTTTTTAGGACAGATTTCCGGTGGTGGTCGTGTTAAGTATGTAATACACTTAGTTGCTGCGGGAGTTGTTACATTACTTGTTTCTATTCTACTTGGTATCTAAAAGTCTATAATAATTACTTACAAAACTCAAGGAAGTGAAAGATAAAAATTCTTAGATTGATGTCTCTCATTTTCAATAAAAGAGTTACTTACTAAAAATATGTTAGAAAAAATTAAAACTTACGCGAAAATTACGAATTTATGGGCAATTGCTAGACGCTATTTTGTAAATAACTTTTACGATGGAATGCTAACAGTTTTAGGAATCTTTTTAGGTTTTTTTGTGATAATACTTAAGGAGGATACTCCTTCGATTGACAGTCATCTTGTTATTTTAACAGGTTTAGGGAGTTCAATATCTATGTTAATTTCAGGCTTAACTGGATCGTATTTATCAGAGAGAGCTGAACAAAAAAAAATAAAAGATGAATTAAAGAAAGCAATGGTAATAAGCGAAGGTGAAGAGGCGCCAGAAGAAGAGCCCTTGGATGTAAAAGAGATTGAAAGAGCTATGTTAATTAAAATAGATCATAATATAGATTCAAAAGCAAGAAAAATAAGAAAAAAGAAAAAAAAGATTAAAACTCTTCAAGAAAAAGCTGAAAGTTTTACAACTTATATTGTCTCTATTATTAATGGTGGGTCTCCTTTTTTAGGAGGTCTAGTACCTCTAATTCCCTTTTTTTTGGTTCCATTTGCTAATCTTTACATCTTTCTTATATCCTTTTTAATAATATTCATATGTATTATTTTACTAGGAGTTTTTTTAGGTGTAGTTTCAAAAGAATCTATTATTAAAAATATAATTCAGATGACATTTGCTTTCTTTATAACTTTATTAATCTCTATATTTTTGTTAAGATAAATTATAATCATAAATTTTAATTTTTGATTTTCATTTTACACTTTAGCAAGATATAATATACTATTAGGTGATATGAAAATTGAAGACATGTGGAGTAGACATTGGATCGTTGGAAACAAAAGTGGTGTTACTTGACGATAAGAATATTATGGGTTATCGGGTTGGGCGATCTACTTTTGATTTTAAACGAGTAGGTAATAATTTGTTTAATGAGCTTTTAGAAGAACATAACCTGAAAAAGAATGACATTTATGTTATGAGTACAGGTTATGGGAGAAACACCGTATCGTTTGCTGATGACCGCATTACAGAAATCACAGCACATGCACGTGGAGTCCAATATTTTTTTCCAGAAGCACATTCAGTTATAGATATTGGTGGACAAGATAGCAAGGCAATTGTAATTTCTGAAAAGACCGGTAGCGTTATTGATTTCCAAATGAATGATAAGTTTACTTAAGAGATTCTTAAGTATAGTCAAAGTGCGCTGCTGGTACAGGTCGATTTATAGAAGTAATGGCGGGGGCTCTTGAAGTTCTAATCCAGGATATTGGAGAATTAGCACTTAGATCTAATAATGCTGCGTCAATTAGTTCAACGTGTACTGTTTTCGCCGAATCTGAAGTTATATCCCTTTTTGCAAAGGGTACAAAAAAAGAAGATATCGCTGCGGGAATTCATAAATCAATTGCTAAAAGGGTTGCAGGTATGGCTAAGCGCATTGGAGTTGCACCTCTTTTGGTTTTTTGTGGCGGTGTAGCTAAAAATATAGGAGTTAAGAAATTTTTAGAACAGGAATTAGGATTCGAGGTTGTTATACCAGTATTTAATGGAATAAGTAGTGCTCAACTTACAGGTGCTATTGGAGCAGCTCTAATTGCTCAAGATCAGAACAATAAGTAAATTCTTTTTAAAATTGTTTTGATAATTTATGTTTTAGTTAATTATAATAAATTTTATGTATAATTAACTCTTTTTTGATTAATAATTCATAGATATAAAAAATTATAATGGATAATTTAGAGCTGCTATCTGAGTACGGAACATTTTTAAGAGAAAAGAAAGAAGAAGGAAAAAAAATTGTAGCATTCATTTCTCATGACAATATTCCTGAAGAATTAATAGACGCCGCGGGTTTTGTTCCGTTAAGACTAATGTTTGCCGGAAATGATGACTTAATGGATTCTAGCCACGATTATTTACCTCCTTCTACTTGCGCATTTGCTCAATCTTGTATTGGCTTGTTCTCGCAAAAACCTGATCAATATAATTTTTTAGAGTTAGTCGATTTTTTCATTGTTTCCAATCATTGCGTTTCTGATATTTGTGCCTCTGAAATAATCTCCAAATATTTTAATATTTCTCGCTTAAATTTTTATATTTCATATACCAAGAATGAGAATAGTATGAAATATTTCAAACTGGAATTAATTGATTTGAAAAAACAATTAGAAAATATTATTGGTTATAAAATAGAAGATGAGATTATTAAGAAGAGTATTAAGAAATATAATTCTTTTAAAAAAAAATTATTAGAGCTTAGTCTTTTAAACATCAAAGGATCAGAAAAACTAAAAATTCTTCAAAGTGCTATGCTATATGGCCCTTCATTTCTTCCTAAATTAGAATCATTTATTCAAAAATATAATGGTAGTCAAATTCTAACTTCTAAAGGTCTAAAAGATATTTTATTAACAGGCGGTTCTATCTTTATAGGTGATCATCTGATTGATTTAATCGAAGAAGGAGGAGGAAACATTATCTATTTAGACACTTGGATTGGAAATAATTATTATTCTCAAATTTATGAAGATACTATCTTAGATTCTATGGAGAATCCGTGTGATTTATTAGTTCAGCGATTTAAAAATAATATTTTTGGAGATCATTCTGTACCAAATTTTTTAGAAAACAAGATTTCCCAAATTGAGAAAATTTATCTAGACCATAAAAAAAAGACAGGTAGAAAATTAGGGATTATAAACCATATAATAAAATTCTGTGATCACATTTCTATTATGTCAACACATTTGAAAAATAAATTACAAGAAAAAGGGATACAAGTTTTAAACTTGGAGAGAGATTATTCAAGAGCAATACGTGGTCAACTTAATACTAGAATAGAAGCCTTTTTGGAGATGATATAAAAAATGAGTCATATCGCTGATGAGATTGTACGGTTTAGTTCTGTTCTTAGAATCTCATACAACCTTTTAACAGGGCGAGATTATTTAAAGAAAAAGAAATTTCGAGAAAAAAAGAAATTAATTTCAGTTGCATTACCTTTTTCTGATTTAGTTTATGGATTTCCTGATTTAGTTCCTGTATTTCCAATTAGAATGCATAAATTTGAAATGCATAAATATTTAACCTATTTAGGTTCTGCCTCAAATATTTTTGGCTGGAAAAATGTATCAAATTTTCTAGGATTTATAAAAAACCTTGGTGTTGGAGATATAAATAAAATTATAGATGAAATTATTGAAAATGTAATAGACACAGTGAATCATAAGTATAATGAGATGTACGAGCTTGGAATAGAAAATGGAGTTCCAAGTGATTTTTGTTATGGAATAAAATCACTCTATGGAATGCATGTAAGTAAAGGAAAGAATATAGATGCTACATTAAATTATACAATTCGATGCAGTGCCTGGAATAAATACCTGGAATCATTAAAAACAATTCAAAATCCAGCTAAACAGATTTGGATTGACATCCCTCCAAGAAACATCGGGAATGCATTAGAATTACTAACTGAGAATCTTTATGATGCTGTCAGAGAATTAGAGAAGGTAAGTGGGAATAGTTATGGCAGAAATATTCTACGAAATCATTTTCAAGTAGCTAACGATATAAGAAAATATTACAAAACTATTCTATATGAAATAAGTAATTCTGAATTTTATCCTTGTAATCCTGCTACATTTAGTGAAATATTAGTGATACTAAACAATAGTTTTCAGGATTATAATTCTAATGCAATTCGATATCGAGATAATATGGCATCGTTAGTGAAGGAAATGAAAGAGAGAATCAGAAATAAAATTGGAAAGGATGTTAGTAACATGCCCCGAATTTTAATTACTCCTATGTTTGGAGGGTGGGAACCGAAAAGTCATGAGATAATATATGAAATGGGAGGTCGGGCATTGTACGCTGATTGGGATATGTTATTATTATTAGAAGATATACCTATCTCTAAGATATCTGATCCAGTTGAAGCATATGCTCATTATTTAATGAACGCAACTGTAAATGGAATAGGGTGTGATAATAATGCATTAACGGATTCTTATATGAGGATAGCTAAAAAATTAAATGCTGATGGTCTTGTCTTTATTCAGCTTTTTGGCTGCCATTCAATATCTAATTGCTTCACCATGTTAAAAGAAAAAGTTCGCCGAGAACTAGAAATTCCAAGTATTGCTCTAAATTTCAATAAAATCGGTGAGAATGTAGAACAAGTTAAGACTCGTTTAGGGGCCTTTATGGAAATGTTTAATTAGTCTTAAAAAGGAAGGTTTAATAATTTTATAATAATGATTTTTATTGAGTGATTACAAGAAGTTGGTTAGATTTCATGTTATTTCATGAAAAAAGAGAAGAAAAAAAAGACGAGTTTTATAAAGGATATCAAGTTTTACAGGAGAAATTATACAGGATCCATTTCATACGAATAACGTGGAAAAAGCTATTGCAAATGGACCTAAAGCTGTCTTCAAGAGACCAACGGGAGAGTTTGAGCCCTTAGAAACCAGTATATCAAGATGGATTGAAGAAACAAAAATATATCAAGATTATTTAGATATTAAAATCAAAAACTTACCAGATAAAAAACTTCAAAATGATCAGTCTCAAAAAGAGCTCAATATTGAATATCAAACAAGAAAAATTGAAAAATTAAGACAACAAGGAAAAACATATGTTCTCATAGAATTAGTAGACCCAAGAATTGTGACTGATCGGAGAGGAAATTGGTATAAATTTACTGCCGGTACACAAGTTCAAGGGACTTTAGAAGCAAGCTATGATTTTGCCTATGATGATATCGATGGTATGGTTACTAATTTCAATGGGATACGAGTTGTTAATAATCTTGTTGTACAGAATCTTAGAATACCATTAGTGGAAAATGATCGTATAGTAAGAGGATAATCCGAATCAGAATCATTAGTTGATAGATTGTTTGGTAACTTTTTCTTCTAAGTAATAATAATAAAAATATGAATAACATGGACCAAAATAATTATAAAAACATTAAATGTGATCGACTTTTCGTCTATGGTACATTACAACATGGTCAAAGTCGAAATTATATCTTTAGAGGATTAAAATATAAAAAAGCTACTCTATTAAATTATAAAAAGTTGGAACCATCTTCTTTGGGATTTCCATTTATTATTCAGGAGGATAATTCTATCGTTAAAGGAGAAGTATATTTTGGAGTTGGACAAATTCTCATTAATCAAATCGATATGATTGAAGGAGAAGGAGAATTATATCATAGAATCTTAGTAAAGGTAAAATTAGAAGATGGAAGAGAAACAGAAGCTTATACATATTATCCATCTGAGATTTTAATTAATAATTACACATAGTTTATTGGAAGATATTCATGAATGAAGAAAATTCCTTGGAAAATGAAAAAAAAAATCAAATACTTCTAATAGATAATTATACTCGGGATCTTCCGACAGATAGAATAACACAAATAGAAAGTATTATAAAAAATTGTATAGCAGAAGTAGAGTTAAAAACTATCTATTTTAATCAATTTAAGGCAGAAATGATAGATGATTATATAGGGATTATACTCTCTGGATCTGAATTAAATGTGTCTAGTTTTTACTACGACGAGAGATTAAAAATAAAATTTAAACCTCAATTAGAATTAATTCAAAAAACAAATCAAACTCCTATTCTTGCTCTTTGTTTTGGATTTCATTTAGTAGCTTATGCGTTCGAAGCACAAATAAGCAGAATGGGGCTCTATGGATTAGGAGATCGGATTATCTTTATTTTACTTAATGAAACAGATGAATTAATAACTCAAAAAAACATTCCAGTTAACGTTCATCACCTTGATTTTGTATCTCCTAATGATTGTAAAATTCAAAAAAATTTCAACATTATAAGTACCTCCAGAACTAAGGGTTATAAAATAGTTCAATATATAAAACATAAGGAAAAACCTATTTTTGCACTTCAATTTCATCCAGAAACTCATAATCCCTATTATTTCCATCCAAGTTCATTTGACGAGAGGATTGCTGAAAAAACTAGGATGATGGGAGAAAATATTATTGAAAACTTTATTTGGATGTGTTCTTACAGAAAGAAAATCATTAATCATGAATAATAGAATACATTTCAAATATAAATGATAATATCATCTAAAAAGACTAATTAAAAGATTTTTTTATTTTCCCTATATAACCTATTCCTCTTTTTTTGGGAAGAACATTTTTCTTCCTGAATGAACTCTTTCAAAATTCTCTTTATATTTTTTGATGTCTGCATGAATCTCTTCTAATTCTTCATTTTCCAACATATTGGTGAAAATTTTTTTGGTAGATATATATAATTTAGGAACAAATGTATCTATTTGAGATAATTGATATGCTAATTCTTTAATGGAAGAAAAATCTAGTTTTAGTTCAATTTCTCTTTTTTTAATTTGCTCCAATATTTTTTTTTCAAGTTTTCTCCTAGAAATATTGCTCCATGCTAATTCATATGCGAAATAGTTTACGCTTTGCACAGCTTCAGTTAAAAGTGCAGTTCCTGTAGCAATAGCAATACTACCTGTAATAATATAAGCTGTGAGCGTCCCGATCACCAATGTTATTGCTCTATATATTACACTCTTAATTAAACTTTCCTTCCATTCTATTTTATGTTCCTTCATTTTAGATTTCAATTTTATATTTTAATTATAATTGAGGTTTTTTCAATTAGTTAAGTTGAATCCCTTATGCTAAATCAAGTAGGAGATATTACTATTAATTTATGAGCTACCATTTTAAAGGAATTTTTATTGGATTATATAAATAAGAATATTTAATTCTTGACTTTATTTAAATAGATTCGGCTTTAATTCTTAAATAAATTTTAAGATCATTATAAGAAATTGAAAACACGAAAAAGACATAATAATTTATGATGATGAATTATGAATGCTTATAACACTCTTAAAATTTATAAAAGAGGAATAATGACTATTTTATCCGTTTTGGAGATAATAAAAAAATGAGTATATATGCTGATGATGTCGTAAACTTTACTTCTGTTTTAAAAATTGCCTATAATTTCTTAACGGGTAGAGAATATCTACAAAAGAAGAAATCCAATGAGAGAAAAACACTTATTTCCGTTGCTTCTGGATTTCCTGACTTAGTGTTTGCTGCTGATTCGATTCCTGTTTTTCCTATTCGAATGGAAAAATTTAAACTTAATTTATATTTACTTGCTTTAAATTCAGCATCGGGTTTATTTGGTTGGAATCTAACAACTAAATTATTGGGAATTGTACGGCAAATTGATTTTTTAAAAATCGTAGATAATGTATTAAATGATGTTATAAATTCAATTAATGAAAGGTATAATAAATTATACGATTTAGCAATTTCTAAAAATGTTTCATCAGATTTTTGTTTTGGTATCAAATCTATTTATGGAATGGAAGTTTCTGATGCAAACAATTGCGATTGTAGTTTAAATTTTACTATACGATGTAAGAAGTATAATCAATATCTTAAATCCCTAAAAGGAATAATTCCAAATCAAATTTGGGTCGAAATTCCTTCAAATGATAAAGAAGATAAAGATAAAAGCTTAGAGATTATGGTTGACAATATTCAAAAAGCTATTGTAGAAATAGAGAATATTACAGGAAATATAATCACAGATAATAGCCTTAATAAACAATTTCGAATAGGAAATCAAGTAAAAAGATATTATAAATCAATTATTGATGAGATCAGCACTTCAGATTTCTATCCCTGTAATCCTGCTACATTTGCAGAAATCTTAGCATTGTTGACAATATCTTTTCAAGATTATAACTCAAATGCTCAAAGATTTCTAGAGAATATTAGTCATTTAGTGAAAGAAATGAGAGAACGTATAGAAAAAGGTGTTGGGATGGATGTTTCTAATATGCCAAGAATATTATTATCTCCTATATTCAATGGTTGGGAACCTGCAACCCAAGAGATTATTTATAAATTAGGAGGCAGAGTAATTTATTCAGATTGGGATTTATTAGGATTATTAGAAGAAATCCCCGTTTCAAAAGATTCCAATCCTGTTGAAGAATATGCTCGTTTCCTTTTGAATTCAAAAAATAACGGATTATTATGTTTGAACAATTGTGAAGCATTAATTAATTCTTTTCAAAATTATATTAAAAAAACTAGAGTTAATGGTCTTATAATAAACCAACTTGTTGAGTGTCATAAAGATCCTAATTGTTATGATTTAGTAAAAAATAAAATTAGAACTAATCTTAGAATACCAACAATTAATATTAAATTTAAGAAGCTTGGTGAGAATATAGAACAGATTAAAGCAAAATTAAACCCTTTTATGGGTCTTTTTTAAAAATATTTAGGAGCCGAAAAAGTCAGACGGTTTTAATAAATGTTGATCTTCTTTCTCTTTTTTTGCTTTCTCATGTGGATCAACCCATTCTTTTTCACCACTAGCCGCAGAAGTGGCTCTTCCTGAAGGTGCTTTTAATCCTGATGGTTTTAAACTGGTATCAGCAGAGATATGTTCTGGTTGTTGGCCTACAACTACTTGTTGAGGCTGCACATATGTAATACCTCCAGTTTTTAATACTTTTAATTCACTAAGAACTTTTTCTAAATTCATTGATTGTACGCTTTTATTCATAGTATCCATTATTTCCTTAAGGGATTTAGATGTTTCTCTCAACCCCTTTGGATTAATACCGGTAAGTAATGAATCTAAGTTAGCACTTATACTTTCATTTAGTTCACTCAGAGATTCTAATACAGTACTCCAATGTTTATTCATTTGAGATTCAATGGCGCTAATCATTTTAATGGTTTCATTCATAAAATTCACGTGCGCTTCGTATCTCTCCTCATCCTTTGCTCGAAGGTCTGATATCAGCATTATAAGTTTCCGTAACGCTTCTTTCTCTTCACTCATTTTTTACCAAAATATATATTATTTTTTCTATTATTATTATGATTATAAAGAAATTTATATATATTCATTTTGAAAACGAACCAATCTATTATTATTATCATATTAAAATAATCACACATTTTTAGGTCAAATTTTAAAATGCAATTAGAAGATACACAATGGATTAAAAATCCAAGAATTCTTGAAATTAACACATGGCCTTGGCTTCACTTCTTATCTGAGACTTTTAATAGTCAGACTACTCTAAAAACGATTCCAAATGAATTTTTTAATCAAGAAATAAAGTATTTCGATGCAGTATGGTTAATGGGAGTTTGGGAAAGAAGCCCTGCTAGTAAAAAAATAGCTTTTGAACATCCCAATTTACAAAAAGAATATCGTAAAGCTTTACCTGATTTTAGGGATGAAGATGTTGTAGGATCACCATATTCCATTTACTACTATCATATAGATAAAAATCTTGGTGGTATTGATGGTTTAAAGGAATTTAGAAAGAGATTAGCTGAAAAAAAAGTATCTTTAATACTAGATTATGTTCCAAATCATATGGCAATCGACTCTTTATGGACATTCGAACCAGATTTATTTATTGAAGGTACTTTAGACGATTTAATGACCCATCCATATGAATTTTTCAGTATTGGGAAAAAAATATTTGCTTATGGTCGTGATCCAAATTTTCCAGCTTGGACTGATACTATTCAGATTAATGCTTTTTCAGAAGAAGCCCGTCAAAAGACTATTAATACAATTTTGAGTATTGCTGAAATTTGTGATGGAGTAAGATGTGACATGGCTATGCTGATGACAAACAAGGTTTTTGCAAAAACCTGGAGAGAAAAAGCAGGTTCAAAACCCATAAAAGAATTCTGGGAAGAAATCATACCAGCTGTCAAAAAAAGATATCCAAATTTTTTATTTTTAGCAGAAGTATATTGGAATATGGAATGGGAGCTTCAACAACAAGGATTTGATTTTTGTTATGACAAGAGATTGTATGAAAGATTAATACACGAGAAAGCAACCTCTATTAAAGATCATCTTACTGCAGAATGGGCATATCAAATTAAGCTTTTAAGATTTATTGAAAATCATGATGAATTAAGAGCTATAGAAAACTTTGGTAAGGATAAATCAAAAGCTGCTGCGACTATCGCATTGACTTTACCAGGGGCAAGATTGATTTATGAGGGGCAAATGCGAGGCCATAAGATTAAATTACCAGTTCAGTTAGGAAGAAGACCTATCGAGGCTGATAATATGAATCTTTTTGATTTTTATAAAGTTTTATTGAAATCAATACCAGGGCGAGAATTTGAGAACGGTAGTTGGGCTCTCTGTGAAACAGAATCGATCAGTTCTGATAATTCTTCATTTTCAAATATAATTTCTTATATTTGGTGGTATGATGAAAACTACAGACTAGTTGTGGTTAATTATAGTGATTCACCTTCAAAAGCTCATATAAGAATAAAACCATTCCATTTTGAAGGAGTGAATTGGAAATTTACTGATTTACTCCAACAGGAATCATATACTTATAGTGGAGAGGATTTGTTTAAATATGGTTTGTATATTGAACTAAATGCTTGGCAGGGTCATATTTTTGATATAAAGAAAGCAAATTAATGACAATTTAATGAACAGTTACAGTTTTTGCTAGATTCAATGGTTTATCAGGGTCAAAATTATGTTCTAAAGCAGCATAATAAGATAATAGTTGCAAAGCAGGTATAAAAGTTATTGGACTAAAAATACTATGATACATATCTCCCGGTTGTGGAATCCGAATTGTAATATCACTTAAATTAGTGATTTTAATATCATCTTCTACGACTAAAGAGATAATTTTACCACCTCTAGATTTGAATTCCATCAAATTTCCTATTAATCGTTCATACGTCTCATCAGGAGGTGCAATGAATATTATTGGATACCCTTCCCTTACTAATGATATTGGTCCATGCTTTGCATGCGCAGCCGAATATCCTTCAATAAACCGACATGCAACTTCTTTTAACTTCAAGCCTCCTTCTTTCGCAGTCGCGATTGAAATACCACGTGCGAGAAAGAAAAAGTTTAAGTTTTTCTCCAAGTTTCTTACAATAAATTTAATCAATTCAATATTTTTTTCAAGAAAATTCTCAATAATTTCTGGCGTTGCTCGGAGAGCATCATAATATTTCTGGATTTCCTCTTCTTTTTCAATTTTTCTTAGCTTAGCAATTTCCAATGCAATTAAAGCGAGCGTCAATACTTGAGTAACATATGTTTTTGTTGCAGCTACGCCAATTTCTGGACCTGCTTGTGTTATTATTATATTGTCAGAATGTCTAGTGATTGAAGATCCCACTATATTTGTAATTGAAATAATTCTTGCACTTGGTTGATATTTTTTTGCCCATCGTACAGCTTCAATAAGATCGATAGTTTCTCCTGATTGAGATATGGCAATAATAATAGCATTCTTCTCTAATGAATTTATTAGCTGTGTTTTAAATTCAGAACATTCTATAGCTTCAATATATTTTCCTAAAAACTTAGTAATTATAAACTTTCCCGCCAATGCAGCATAAAATGATGTTCCAGCTGCAGTAATATAGATGTTTTCTGCGGATAATAGGATTTCTGCAAATTTTTTTAAAGAATCACTAGAGATTTTCATTGTTCTTCTTAAAGCTGACGGTTCTTCATAAATTTCTTTCAACATAAAATGCTCATAACCCCCTTTTTCAGCAGCATCAATGCTCCATTCAATATGTTGAATTTGTTTCTCTTTAGGAAAGTCACTATTATAAATGTCATAAAATTCTACTGTTCCTGCTTTTAAAATTGCTATCTCATCATCTTCCAATATATAACAATTGCGTGTATATGGGAGAAAAGCAGGGATATCTGAAGCACAATAAGTGGTTTCTCCTTCTTCTATACCAACTATGAGTGGTGATTCTCTTCGAACAGCAATGATAGTATCGGGGTAATCGGCATGACAAATAGCTAATCCATATGCCCCCTTGCACTTCTTAATAGCATTCACAACTGCTTCTTTTAAATCACCATTAGTTTTCATATTTTCTTCAATTAAGTGAGGTATGATTTCAGTGTCAGTTTCTGATTTAAAAACATGGCCTTTAGATTGTAATTCCTCTTTAAGTTCAATAAAATTCTCAAGAATTCCATTATGAACAACAGCGATTTTATTATTACAATCTAGGTGAGGGTGACTATTTATTTTCGTGGGAGGGCCATGAGTTGCCCATCGTGTATGAGCTAACACTACCTTAGAGTCACTTGGAAATTCATCTAACTTTAATCTCTTATTAATTTCTTCAATTTTACCAGCATCTTTTTTAACTAGTAATTGAGATTCATATTGACATACTATTCCGCATGAATCATATCCTCGATACTCTAACCGTTTTATCCCTTCTAGAGCTATTTTACCTATAGGTTTATTTTGGTTTGTAGTTAACCCGAATATACCACACATAGTTTTTCATAAAAATTAGATTAAATTTAATTTTTGCATATTTTTCAATGCAATATTATTCATTTCTATTGAATGGTTTATGTCAATTGTGGATTCACCTGAAATCCTTAAATATGGACTGGTTCCTGACCGTCTTAATAAAAGCCAACCATCATTGTAATCGAATCTACATCCATCCATTCGATTAATGTTCAGATTTTTCTTTCCTAAAGTTTGAAATGATTCTTTCATTACATCTATGATTTTTTGATGAATTTCCTCTGTAAATGGAATATCATTTATTAATTTAAATTTTTTAGCGTAATATGGGTATTCGGGGATATCTTTCAGTAATTCCTTTAGACTTTTACCAGTTTTGGTAATCATTTGTAGGACAAAAGCAATTGTCATTATTGAATCTGGACCAAAATGAAAATCAGGCCAAATATAAGTACCTGAAGTTTCACCTCCTAAGAAGCCACCAAACTCTTGTAAAGCCATTGATACTTTGATATCACCAACTTCTGTCCTTATTACTTCACAACCAAGAGGATTTAACACATCTTCAATTAAGCTTGATGAATTGACGGGAGTTGCTATTTTCATTTCTTCTTTAGACATTGTATTTTCTTGAATGATTTGCTTTGCCAGTAAAGCTAATAATCGAATAGAATCAACAATTTCCCCACTTTCATCTAAAAATATAACTCTATCGGCATCTCCATCCAGAGCAATCCCTATATCTTCTTGTTGGGATATTTTTAAGAACTTAGATATTTGGATTAAGTTTTCTTTACTTGGTTCTGAATGTCGTCCTGGAAAAAAACCTGACATGTTTGCATTTATAGTCATGATGTTTACATCGTAAGTAGAAAGAAGTTCTGGCACAATATCACAACCTGAACCATTCCCAGGGTCTACAATAGCGTGTAATTTGCATCCATCAAATTTTATTTGATCTGTTATATTTGAAATATGAATATCATTAATATCATTGATTTCCGTCACTTTCCCTATCTGGTCATATGCAATTTTAAGAAAATCTTTTTCATCATAGATACGGGATATCTCAAATTCTTGATCTGGAGAAAATCCTACACCTGAAGGATTCCAGAGCTTTAGACCTATATATTCAGGTGTATTATGCGAGGCGGTGATCATACATCCAGCATCAGCACTTAAAAATCGAAGGGAAGCTGCTAGTGTAGGAGTGGTGACGATTCCTAAAGTTTTAACGTTACATCCACAACTAATGATTCCAGAAATCAATGCATATTCTATTGGTAAAGCTGACATTCTAATATCCTTACCAATTACAACTGTAGCTCCTGATTTTAAATATGTTCCTAAAGACAATCCTACATCCAAAGCCATCTGAGGTGTGAACATGAGATCAGATTCTGAATAATTTAGAAATACACGTCTTATTCCAGAGGTGCCGAAAATAGTCATCATACATCACCAGTTTTCTTGGGGGGAATTATGTTTTTTATCAAATACTAAAGTTTCTTAATATATGATTAAAAAGGATTTTTACTTTTTATACTTAATTTATGATATTTTTCACCATAGTATCGGAAAAATAATATAAGAATTTGGCATTGTCTAAGTATCCTTGGTTTACTTTTCCTTTTTAATATCAAATTTTGATTGAAAAGAGAAAAGTATTAATTTTTTTAAAAATATAAATTAATAAGCACAAAATATCTTTAGTCATTTAATCATATGATTTTTCAAGGAATATTTAACATTTTGGATTTATACTTTAGAGAGATTGATTTATTCTATAATAATATTGATCAGTATTTCCGTGATAAGATCAATAATCATTTTATTGATCCTGTCGTAAATAATGATAATATTAACCAAAAACTTGAAGAACTTACAAAATTTCTTACTAAGATATTTAAAGAGATAGGTTTTGAAGGGAAATATATTGAAAATGGATTTTTGGATCCATTTTTAGAATTAAATAATGAAGATAAAGAAGCAATAAAATCAGTTCTGGAACTTTATGAAAAAAAAGTAGCATCAATAGTATATGAAATTTTTTTGGAAGTAATTGTAGACTATCTTGTAGATGTTGAATTAGCCCCTTTAATGTTAAAATTAAAATCTGAGGGTTTCCTCACAATAGAATTTGTTATGGAACTTAGAAATTTAAAAACTTTAATTGAGAATTCCTCTGAAAAGAGGGAGAATTTAAAAAAATATATTCAGATTCAAGAAAAAATTATTGATAAATTCAAAGAGAATAAACAAAATATTGAGAGTTTCGAAGATTTACAGGAACCCCAATATAAACTCCAAATATTATATCTAATTTATCGAATTATTGATTTCTTCCATCTTCAGAAGATGTTTGATTTTTCTCACATTAAATCATATTTAGAAGAAAATGTAGATGAATGGTTAATTGATGTTCCCTTAGTCTCATTAAAGAATCCGGATATTTATTTTTGTGGTATATATCTTGCTAAACACCTGAATATCAATCTTGATGGAAAAAAAATTAAAGAATTTCTAATAAATTTATATGAAGAAGCTTTAGATCGATATGAATCACTCCTCATTGAAGCTACAGATGGAGTTTACTATTTTATTAAAACAACTGAAATGATGAAATTGTGGCTGAATTATGAAAAAGTAAATACTTTAATTAAATCTGATCCAAAATTTTTTGAACCCAACTATTTAAAAAACCTTGAAACATCTCAATTAGTTGTAATATTAAAATTATATCATCACCTTGGTGTGATCAAGTTCGAAACTGAAAAAAGGGAAATCAGAGAAGAGATTGAATTAAGAGTAACACCAGAAGGAATTAAACAATTCAGAGACGGATTTGTATCATCAGAAGCTACATATTATGTTCTCTTTTGTAATTATATGAATAATTCACTTGATCATTTGAAAGAGTTTAATCTTGTGGAAAGTGTTGTGTCTCGAATTTATAGAAACTTAGAACTTCTTGATTTTTCAGTAGATACAAATTATGATTTAATCAGTGAGTTATTTTACTCAATTGAAAGTTTAAAATTATTAAATTGCATAGAAACTAAGGAAATGATTATTCACCTTGCAAAATATTTATTTCCACAAGAAATTAATGAAAGGATCTCAAGCACTAAAGAAATAATAAGGGAAAAAGCAAAATTCAGACATTTAAAAGTTAATCGAGTTACCGGTGAAACCATCTATTAACATAGGTTGATTTATTCTTGATTCAATTCAATTTTTAATATTGAAAGATTTTATTATTTCCTATCACTTAGACTAAAAATTTTATAATACTCTTAATCATTTACAAAGATAATAAAAAAAACAGTTGATATTTATGGATTTAAAAGACTTTGAATTAATTTATACCCAAGATCGATGTGAAATAAATGATAAACAGAAAATAGAAAGAAAAATAAGGGAAATCATTGGAGATAACAATATATCAACAAAAGAAGTTGATATTTTAGCATATACAAAGGATGCATCCTTAATAACGTTAAATTGGGCAATTCAAGGAAAAATTGCAGGTTTACCAGATTTTATAATATGGCCAGACACAGTGGAACAAATATGCAATATTTTAAAGTTTGCAAATCAAGAAAAAATTCCAGTAATACCTTATGGAGAGGGATCTGGAGTCGTTGGAGGCGCAATACCAATTAGAGGTGGAATAATTATTGATATGAAGAAATTTAATAAAATAATTGAAATTAATGATAAAAATCTAACAGTAACAGCTCAAACAGGTATTAATGGAATGAATCTAGAACGTTATTTGAATGCTAAAGGATACACTACTGGGCATATACCTCAATCACTATATATTTCCTCTTTAGGTGGATGGATTGCACATCGTGCTGCAGGTCAATTCAGTACGAAATATGGAAAGATTGAAGATATTATATTAGGAATGGAGGTTATTTCACCTCAAGGAGAAATTCTAAATTTTAAACCAATCCCGAGAGCTTCAACAGGACCTCAACTTGAAAAATTATTTATAGGTGGAGAAGGTACTCTTGGAATAGTTACTGAAGCCACTTTAAAGATTTGGCCTTATCCTGATAAAAGAATTTTAATTTCATATGCGTTTTCTTCAATCGATGACTCATTTAAGGCTGTTAGACAAATATTAAGAGAGCAGATATATCCAGCAGTGATTAGAATATATGATTCTTTTGAAACTTCGAGACATTTTCCAGATATTGAGAATGCGAAAGATAAGGTAATGGTTGTTTTTGTTTGCGAAGGTAATTCAAAGCTAGTTGAATTAGAAGAATCGATCACTAGAGAAAAATCTGAGAAAAATTCAGGCATAGACTGTGGAGTGCATCCAGTAGAACATTGGTTTGAAACTAGATTTAGAATAACAGAAACTTCAGCGATGCCTCCTTATAAAATAGTATTTGATACTATTGAAGTAGCCTCTCTTTGGGAAAATGCATCAGCTATATATCATTCTGTTCTTGATTCCATGAAAAAGTTACAAGGAGTTATAATGATTACTGCACATGTTTCGCACTTTTATCCAAATGGTGTAGGTATTTATTTTACGTTTGGTGGAGTCCCTTCAAAAGAACAAACAGATTTGGAGTACTATCAAAAATGCTGGGATACCATAATTAAGGCTGTATTAGATGCTGGTGGCTCAATTGCCCACCATCATGGAATAGGTATTAATAGAGCTCATTGGATGGAAAGTGAATGGGGTAATTCTGTGAACACTCTAAGGGAGATTAAAAAATTACTCGATCCAAATAATATTTTAAATCCAGGGAAGCTTTATGTTGATACCTGGAAAGGAGGAGAAACGTAAATGGGAGTCGAAGAAACATTAAAAAAATATAGTTGGATTTTACCGCTTATTCAAAAAGCTGATAGAGCGACTAGATCAATGATAATGAAAAACTTTAGGCAAAAAAAAGCGAATTTTTTTCCTAAAGGAGAATATAAAGCCGATGTGGATAACTTAATTAAATGCATGCTTTGTCCTAATATGTGCAGGTTTGATTGTGGGACATTGCAAGCATCCCTAACTGAGACAATGAGTCCTGCTTACAAAGCTAGGATCGGATATTATTTAACAACTGGTAAGATAGATCCAATGAAAAAAGAAAACAAGGCTTTCATAGATTTAATGTATAAATGCACAAATGAGGAAAATTGTAAGGTATGGTGCCCATTTGACTTCTCGGTAGTGTCTTTATTAGAAACGGTAAGAGATGATCTAAATGATAAAGGTTTGATGCCAGATTACTGTAAACAGCAGATTGATAAACTGAACAAGACCAATACTATAGAGGAATACAATATATATGAAACTTATAAGGAAAAAGGAATTGAAAATATAGAAACAGATGGGAAAGATGAGGTTTTCTATTATATTGGATGTGAATCCATGAAATTTCCTGAGGTAGTAAAAGCGAATATTCAAATTTTAAAAAGAGCAGGTATCAAATTCTCAACCAATCTTGAGAAAAAAGTATGTTGTGGTGGACCAGGATTTAACATAAGAGATTTAGGGACAGCAAATAAATTTGCTTTGAAAAATAAGGAACTTATAGAATCTACAGGTGCAAATATCATTGTGTCAGATTGTCCAGGGTGTATTGTAACGTTAAAAAGTAGGTATGAAAAAATTGGAATTAAAATTGAAAAAGAAATTGTTCATATTGTTCAATATTTCAGAAATTTACTTGACGATGGTAAACTAAGTATTAAGAATAGTATTCCGGAAGATTTCAGAAAGGTAACTATACATGATCCATGTCTTATTGCAAGAAATTTAAATGATACAGAATCGATTAGAGGAATTCTTACCATGGTTCCAGATTTGGAAATCATTGAACCTGTTTATAACAAGGAATATGTACATTGTTGTGGTTGGAGTGGGACTGCTCATTGGGCAGATAAAGAATTAGCTATTAAAGAAGCACGGAACAGAGTTGATGAGTTAAAAGAAACAGGAATGAATATATTTATCACTGCTTGCCCTCTGTGTGAACTAGGACTAGCATATGGTATTGAAGAAACTGAAAAAGAAAAATATAAAATACTAGATATATCTGAATTATTAATAAAAATACTCTAAATTAAAAATTAAAATTAATATTTTTTAAACATTTTTTATGTGATTATATGAGCGATTTGATTTGTGTATTTGATGTTGGAACAACAGGAGCAAGAACAATTGTATTTGATATCAATGGTAAAGAAGTTACTAAGGCTTATGAGGAATATCCTATTGAAAAACAACCGATAGGAATTTCTGAGCAAGATCCAAAAATTTGGTGGAATGCTGTTAAAAAAACATGTAATAAAGTGGTAAGAACAATTAATCTTGGAGATATAATTGGAATATCTGCAACATTTCTTCGAGCAGCAGTAACAATTATTGATAAAAAAGGTGAAGTACTCCATCCTGCTTTAACTTGGATGGATGAAAGACAAGAACATACAGCAATAGAATGGAAAAAAGATGTGGATCT
>JAEOTH010000177.1 GCA_016839915.1 Promethearchaeota archaeon | reverse complement strand
TAGAGCCATTGATGTAAGGCCAAATCCAACCGTGTTCTGGATTTTTCCAAACATGAAAATGACCACCTTCACCCCAACTACTTTCTCCCATCTTAATCACGGGAAAATCATCCTTAAGTTTTGAGATATAATCTGAAATAGTTATCATTTCAATGTTTTCATTGTTATGAATTAATTCAAAGATATTTTTTAACCAATTTATCCCTTCCATCCACCAATGGCCATAAAGTTCAAAATCATAAGGGGATATAATAATCCCTTTTGTACTAAATTTATCTGAAAATTGTTTTAATTCTTCAGAAACCATGGATATAAAATGAATCGCGTGAGATTTAACAGTTTTTTCTGCGTTCTCAATATTATATAATTCTTTTTCTCTTTTTTCTATATCTTTACTTGTAATTCTCCAATAATGTAAACCTGATTCATGATCTTTTATATGAAATTCTCTATAATATTCATTTCCAGGATACCCTATTTCCGCATCCCATACTTGGCTACTAGTTTTTTTGTTTCTGCCAAAAACCGACACACCAGTTTCTAAATTATACCCGTAATTTGTATTCAATCCAATTTCTTTTTTTTTTTCAATGATTTCAGCAGTTAATATTCCGTGAGAGTCTACAAAAAAGTATTTTATCCCTGAATTATTTAACCAATAATCAATACTTTCTCGAATAATACCATTTTTATATTCTTTAGGTCTATATGCGCATTCGGGAAGCCAAAACCCTTGCGGATCTCTTTGGAAATATTTCTTATGGGAATCTACTGCTAGCTGAATTTGAGAGAAAATTCCAGATTCACTCTCAATAAGAGGTAAAAATCCGTGTGTTGCTCCACATGTTATCAATTCAATCATTCCTTCATCTTGGAGCCATTTAAATGCACCTAATAAATCTCTGTAATAATTATGATAAAACGAATCTAATACATGCTCAAATTTCTTTAAATGATATTCAGCAATGAACTTCCTTTCTTGATGATTTTCAAACCTTATAATATCATTCTTGGCTCTTGATATCAAATTCTCCATATATTCCGTAAATCGATGTTTCATGTATTCATCTGCTAATTGTTCAGCTAAGATTGGTGTAATATTTATAGTAATAGCTGTTTTTAATCCAATCTCTTTTAATTCCCTTAAAATATTTAACATAGGAATGTATGTTTCGTTCATGGCTTCCATGAGCCACTCTTCCCCTGCAGGCCATGTTCCCGACTTTTTACACCATGGAATATGTCCATGTAGTACTAAGCCAAAATATCCAATAGTCATTTTCAAGAAGATTAATGTTTTAATTATAATTTAGTTTTATATGATTATTATATTCTAATAAAATATTGATATGAATTATGAGTATTAAAATAAAATCTATTACAAAACCTCCAAGTCGGGAGGAATTATCAAGTCGTCTAGAGAAAGTTAGAAAATTAATGAAGGAACAGGATCTGGATTATTATATTTCATTTAATCCTGTAAATATATACTATTTAACAAATTTCGCGTTTTATGTTCATGAACGACCTTTTATTCTTATAATTGAAAAAGAAGGACTACCAAAAATGTTAATTCCCAGATTAGAGAAGGGACATTTTGAATCTAGATCACTATGTGAACTCGAGTTTGTTATATACTATGAATTTCCCGCTCGAACCGGCGATAATTGGTATGATTATTATCAGAAGCAAATTAGCTCAAATACTAAAGTAGGGATAGAATCTGGATTACCAATAGGGATTGCTAATAAAACTCCCGGAGAAATAGTTATTTCCGATATAATTGATGAAGTGCGGATTATTAAGACTGACTATGAAATTGGGCGAATTTATCATGCATGTAGAGTAGTAAATAAGGGACATAAGGTATTACTTAAAAAATGTCGTCCTAAAGTACTTGAGTTTGCTTTATACAAAGAAATAACTGATGCTATGACCTCTAAGATAGTTCAGGATATACCAAATGCTAACTTTCGAGCCACAGAAACTACTGGAGCTGTTTGGCCTCCATCAATTTCTCATGATCCTCACCTAATACCTCACATTTTTGCCCCTATGGAAGAAGGGGGACCACATGTCTCAATAGTTTCTGCTCAAGTAGATGGATATGGAGTTGAGATTGAACGATCCTTCTTTTTAGGTCATGTACCTGAGAAAACTATAGAACCCTTTAAAATTATGTTGGAAGCACGGGATCTCGCATATAGTATGTTAAAACCGGGAAAACTCATGAGTGATGTAGATAAAGCAGTTAGAGCATTTATAGCTGAAAAGGGATATGGGGATAATATAATTCACCGTACTGGACACGGTCTTGGAATAACAGGCCATGAAGCTCCTTTCTTAGCTGAAGGATATGACAGACTATTAGAGAAAAATATGGTAATAAGTGTTGAACCTGGTATTTATATACGCGGATTAGGCGGTTTTCGTCATTCTGATACAGTCTTAATCACTGAAGTAGGATACCAAAAACTAACAAAAGCTCCAGAGACCCTTGAAGATCTTACAATTCCAATTTGATGGATTTTTAATGGATTACATATATTTTACTATTTTATCTAATGGTTTTCTAGGTGTAGGTTCAGGAATCTCTCCTTTAATATAGCCAAAAGGTAAAATAGTTAAAAGATGGTCATTTTCTCCTAAACCAATTATCTCTTTTGCTTTTCCTCTATTCATAGCTCCGATCCAACATGTTCCAATCCCTAAAGACCATGCCATTAACATCATGTTCATTGAAACTAATGAAGTGTCGATTAAATACCATTTAGGACTATTTTTAATCTTAGCAACAATCGCAATTGCCATTGGAACTTCTTTTATAAACTTACCATAAAATAGAGTTTTAGAGAGTTTCTCTATCATTTCCTTATTTTTTATGACAATAAACTCCCATGGTTGCCGATTTGAGGCACTAGGTGTCCATCTTCCCGCATCTAAGATCATATCTAATTCTTTTTCTGGTATTGCCTTATTTTGAAATGATCTAATGCTTCTTCTTCCTTTAAGAAATTTTAAGAACGCTTTTGGATCAATCATAATTAATTTTCTTATAATTTTTTTATTGATAACTAATCAAATAAAAATTAAAAATACTCTTCAAATTTTCTATAACTTTTCTCTATATATCGCTATTATTTTCCGAAATATATAATTCCTATTGATCCATTTCATAATATTATGCCCTTAACCGATTTAAAACCTCAATATTCAAGAAAAGAGCTGAAGTATGGTCCAAGAAAAAATGGATATAATTTAATGACAAAATATTATGAATCTCATAGTCATGATCCCCATCATACCTTTTTCTATGGCTTTCTTTGTTTAATTTATGATAAAGTTAATACAATTGAGGATTTAAAGGCGAAGATGCGTCTTTTTTTTATTTCCTCTACTAAGCAAGTTGTTGTAGGAGATGAAGATGTTGAAGAATATATACAAAAAGCAAAACGAGGGGATTTAATTAAATTTAACCAAGATAATACTATAGCCCTTACTGAAGAAGGTATAAATCTTGTAGAATATAGTTATTTCTGGAATTTACATACTTCATATTGGATGGCTATATTTTTTTCAAAAACCACTGTTATATTATTTACTGCGATTTTTTTAATTATAATTTCTTTATTAAAAATCTTTACTGGTTTAAATTTAGCATCCCAGGGAATGATAACGGAAGGATTTGAAAATTTAACAGATTTAATGAAAGTTTTTATAATAGCTATTATAGGGATACAGTTAAAAAAAGATAAATTAGCTAGTAGAATTATTATATTATTGATGTTATTCACAGGCGTAAGTCTATGTTGGTCTAGTATCGACGCATTATTAAATCCGACCCTAATTATACCAACAGTTCAATCCTATATCATAGGATTTGTATCAATAATAGCAAATATTGGATTAATGTTTTTAAAAGGGATGGTTGGAAGAACTTCTGGAAATCTATCATTTTTAAGCGACTCAAAGGATTCTGCATTAAATGTTAAATTATCAGCAGGAGTTTTAATCGGTTTAACTTTTGCTATATTTAATTACTATTTCGTTGATGCGATTGTAGGTCTTATCATATCACTACTAGTTTTTAAAGAGGGAATTGGAATACTTTATGAGTTAAGGAAAAAAGAAGAGGATTTTGATATTACTGCTATTAAAGTTTTCGCTGATAATGTGTATGATAATCGTTTAACAGGTTATCTCTTAGGGAGTATAAGACGAGAGAGTTTATCTCGATCTGAACTTATAAACAATTTCGATCAAGGCTTAGTTCTCGGACGTAAATATTATGAAGGATTTGCTGACTTCTTTTATAGTGAATTAGGACCACAGATTGCTGAAAAGCATTTGAACAAACTATTAGAAGGAAGACTTATAGAAAATTTGGATGGAAAATTAGTTTTAACTCCCATTGGCTTAAAAACGTTTTATAAGGCAAAAGTTAAAGAGTTTAGAGAACGAGTATATAATATAAATGTTGGAGGTCGCTTTAAATGGCAAAATTTACTATGTATTCTATTCTTAGTTTTGTTTATATTAGTAATTATATTTGCTCCACAGATCAATTCTTGGTTTACAAGTCTTTAGGGAATTTCTGATTGAAATAATCTGAATCTAAATTTGGATATATCTTATTTTTTCTGCCCTCTTTTTCTAATTTAATGAGCCCCAGTTCATTTAATTTATTTAAATGGTATTGAATAGTTTTATGGTCCACTTTAAACTTTTTAGTGATTAAATTATTCCATATTCCAGGATTTGCTTCAATCATTTCTAAAACCTCCAAGGTGAGCTTACTCTTTTGCAGTTTTAAATTCACATTTGATATTGGATTTTTTTGGTAATATGGAAAATATGCAATGAAGTTCCCTATTCTTTTTTTTCCAATAACCTTATATGTCATTAATATATCGAGATGCC
>JAEOTH010000176.1 GCA_016839915.1 Promethearchaeota archaeon | reverse complement strand
TAAATAGATATGAATTTACACGTAAAATTGTTGAAGTTTTTAATATAAATAAAGACTTAATTACCCCAGTTACTAGTGATCTATTTGAACAAATAGCAGAAAGACCGATGAGATGTTGCTTAAGCTCAGTTAAAGCACAAAAATTATTAGGAGTAAAACCATATCCCATTGAAAAATCGCTTCTAAAAATGAAAGAACAAGAAGACGATTATATTTTAAGCTAATTCAGTAAAATTTGGAAATAGAGTAAATTATTGAAAAAATATAAAAATCTGAATTTTATGTTAGAAAGCGACAAACTATTTCATTACGTTTTAAAGAAAAAGTACGAAAATTTTGGTAATGAAAGCATAAGAAATAATGATGGACAAACTATCGCAAAAATAAAATTCCCTCTTTATAGTTCAAGTCGCCTTGTTGAAATTCAAGATTTAATCAGGCAATCTACTTATTTCATTGAACTTTATAGAGGGTTTTTCCATAAGAATTATAACTTTCGAGATGCTAGTAATATATTAGCTAAAATTAAAATCAGTAAACCTCGTTTATCAGCAAAAAAAGCATCTCTTTTAATTAACAAAAGTAAACAAAAGTTCTTAGCTGTTGGAAAATTAAAAAAATGGACTTATAAAATTATCAACAACACTAATAATCAAGTTATAGGAAGCATAATTGACTTAAAACGCTCAGAATTTAAAATTTTCAATGATAGCGAAAAACAACATTATTATTGTTTAAGATTAAACAAATTTGATGAATATTCAATAATTATACTAGGTTTCGTGTTATGTATTAATAATTTAGGTCATAAAGGAATTTCTAATATCGCAGGGTTCGAACGCAGAATTGCTCGGTTACGACCCTTTGGACCTGGAGAAATGAAAAAATGAATGAGAATGTAAATTATAATAATGATGAATCAACACAGTTCAACGAACCGTTCATTTCAATAATATTACCAGTTTACAATGAAGAAAAGTCTATTAAAAACGTCATACATAGAATTCCAGATACCTTAAATTACGAAGTCATAATTGTTGATGATGGCTCAACTGATAAGACGATTCAGTATGTTAAAGAAATAAAAAATTCTAATATTAAAATTTTAAAATACGCAAAAAATCAAGGTTATGGTGCTGCTCTATTAAGCGGTTTAAAGTACGCTCGGGGGGATATCATTATTACTTTGGATTCAGATGGACAACATAATCCTGAAGAAATTCCAAATTTAATCAAACCAATTCTAAATAATGAAGTTAATATAGTTATTGGGTCAATATATAAGGGAAATAATAACTATAATTATCCTCTCTATAGAAGAATAGGAGAATTCATTATAAGAGTAATAATATGGATCGTCTTTTATCAAGAAATAGATAATAACCAGAGTGGGTATAGAGCATTTAAAAAAAGCAAAAAGCATATTTTTTACGATATAAAACGTAAAGGAATGGGCTTTACAACAGAATTCTTGTTTACAGCCTATTCAAACAAATTGAAAGTAAAAGAAGTACCAATCTCCGTAAAGGCTCGTGTCCATGGGAGCTCTAAGGTTAAGAATAATCAAGTATTGAGAGGAGTTTGTGGATCCATTATAAGATATTTTCGGAAAAAATTTTAAGCTAATAATTAATAAAGGTAATAAACTAATTCAAATATTAAAAGACAAAACAATTAATATATTAATTTCATATTTTTAATTTGAATTTCCATATTTATTGTGGGTGACAATATGAATCTAAAGCGTAAATCCATAAATCAATCTATAATGATAGATAACGATATTTCAGAATATTCTGAATACAACAATCATATTAAAGATGAGTTTAAAGATGCTAACCCACTCATATCAATAATCATACCTCTCTATAATGAGGAAAATTCTATTAATAATGTAATTAGGAGAATTCCAAGCAATCTTAGCCATGAAATTCTTATAATTGATGATGGTTCAACTGATGGTAGTATTAAAAAAGTTAAGAAAATAAAGGATAAATATATAAAAATTATTAAACATGGGCACAATAAAGGGTATGGGGCCGCATTATTAACAGGGTTCAACCATGCTAATGGAGATATAATAATTACTATAGATTCTGATGGTCAACACAATCCTCAAGAGATTCCAAGATTAATAAATCCAATTCTTAACAAAGAAGCAGATATGGTTATTGGTTCAAGGTATTTAGGTAAGATACATTATTCAATCCCATCACACATAAAGATCGGAGAGTATTTTATTAAAAAAATTTTAAAAATATTTCATAATGAAGAAATTGCAAATAATCAAAGTGGATTTAGAGCATTTCATAATTCTTTATTAACTCATTTTAAAGATTTTTATGACTGCGGAATGGCTTTTTCTACAGAATTACTTCTGAAAACATTGGAGTTACAGAAAAAAGTAATGGAAGTTCCTATATCCTTAAAACCTCGGATATATGGTACGTCTTATGTCAATTTAGTTAGAATTCTAAAAAAAATTCTTATATGTATTACTATCTATGGGTTAAGAAGATTTAAAATTTCAAAAAAGTTTTTCGATAAATACTTTTCTTCTTTCCTTTTAAAAAAATGAATTAAACTTAATTCATCGTAAATTTAATCAAAAAATGGAGCGTAATATACTGTCAAATCTCCATTATTATATAATGTAACATTGTAAAAATCTGGAACAAGGATATTGTTTACAAAATCTGATTTATTCAAAAAGTAAGAAATGAAGAACTGCGAAATAACCGCATATTGAATTGTTTCATTTTTTAAAAATCCAATCTGCTCAATACATTTAGTCTGATTAAAATCTGCTTCAAAAATATCATAGAAAAAATGTTGCCTAACAAAGGTAATAGAATCTGTACCTACACCCATAAAAAAATTATCACCTACTACTACACCAGAATGAATGGGGATATTCTCTGAAATCCAACTAAGAGTTTCAATTTGAATATCAGTGTATCTGAAATTAGGATTCCCATAAACAAAACCCGTAATAACTATCCCCGAAAATGATGAGGAAAATAAGGTTAAAGCAATAATGTTCTTGGAAATGGTTGGTGAGATTCGAATCTTATTAAAAATTTTAATTTCTCTTATTTTTTTAAAAATTTTAAATAACCCAATAGATGCAAAAATGCACAAAGAAGGAATTGAATAAAACCATAATCTATCAAACCAATAATCCATTACAAAAACATCGCGTTCTGAAATCGATTCTGGTGATAATGGAAAAGTCTCGAAAAATTCGATAAAGTGTTTTAGGAAAGCTAACATAAACGAGATTATAATCCAAAAAGTTAAAGTTAGAAATAAAAATTTATCTCTTTTCCAACAATAATAAGATAGACAAATCCCAAACACTCCTATAACTCCAAGAT
>JAEOTH010000175.1 GCA_016839915.1 Promethearchaeota archaeon | reverse complement strand
ATGTAAATACTAAAATTGTATCATGTGTTGTACAAACAAATAAATCTATAATAAAATCTTCTTCACGTACAGTCATTCCTCTTTTACCACGACCACCACGTCTTTGAGCTTGGTATTCTTCTAAAGATATTCTTTTGATATATTGATTTTTTGTGAAAATTACAATGGTGGTCTCTTTTTTAACTAAATCTATATTTTCAATATCTTTTATTTCGTGATGCTCTACCATATTAATCTCGGTTTTTCTTGCATCTCCGTACTTTTTGTTTAATTCGATTAAATCGTTTTTAATTATGTCTAAACGAACCTCTTTTTCTTTCAGAATTTTATTAAATTCTTCAATACTAGTCTGTAGCGATTTTTGTTCATCCACTAACTTTTGTTGCTCTAAATTTGTTAATCTTGATAATGGCATACTCAGAATTGATTGAACTTGAATATCGCTTAACTTATAAGTTGTTTTTAACTTAGCTTTAGCTTCATTAGTATCTTTCGAACCTTTAATTATATTCACTACATTATCAATATCATTTAAAGCAATTAAAAGACCTTCAACTCTATGAAGACGATCTTTTGCTTTTTTTAGTAAATACTCGGTCCTTTTTTGAATAATGATTAATCGATGTTCAATATATTCTTCAATAATTTCTTTTAGATTGAGAATTTTGGGTTGTTTACCATCATTTATTAGAACTAGATTACTAATATTGAATGTAGTTAGAAGTCTAGTTCTTTTAAAGAGAACATTTTTTAGTATAGCAGGTTGCGCATTTTTAGATAAATCTAATACAATACGCATTCCTTTTCGATCTGATTCATCACGCAAATCTCTAATATCTTTTAATACTCCATCTTTAATCAACTTTGCAATAGATTCGATTAAATCTGTTTTATTAACTAAATATGGAATTTCTGTGATTATTAAACTGGTTTTTTTTGTTGTTGTTTCAGTTTCTATTTTACCACTAATATTAATAGCCCCATTTCCAGTATGATATGCATTGTAGATTCCATTAGTATCAGTAATAATACCTCCTGTCGGAAAATCAGGACCTTTTATGATTTCCATTAATTCTTCTATGGAAATTTCAGAATCTTCTATAGTTGCAACAATCGCATTACATACTTCAGTTAAATTATGTGGAGCCATGGATGTTGCCATCCCTACAGCAATGCCTTTAGTACCATTTAATAAAATATTCGGAAGTTTTGCTGGCAAATATAATGGTTCAGAGGTACTATTATCAAAATTCGGTTGAAACTCTACAGTTTCTTTATCAAGATCCTCAATTAATTCATTTGAAATTTGAGATAATCTTGCTTCAGTATACCTATAGGCTGCGGGAGGATCTCCATCTATAGATCCGAAATTTCCCTGTGGATGAATTAAAGGATATCTTAATGAAAAATCTTGTCCCATTCTCACAAGTGCATTATAAACAGACATATCACCGTGAGGGTGATAATTTCCAAGTGTTTCACCCACAATCTTAGCACATTTAACATGTGAACTATTGTAATTCCAATTATTTGCTGCCATGGCATAAATTATTCTTCTATGCACCGGTTTTAAGCCATCACGCACATCTGGAATGGCACGCCCAACGACCACAGACATAGCATAGTCGATGTAACTGCTTTGCATTTCATCTTTTAGTAAAATCTCTTCAATTTGTTCTGAAGTCAATTATGACACCATTTCTATTTCAAATTATTATAATTTATTAGGTAAGAATTAAATATCTAATGTTTTAACTTCATCAAAATTACTAATAATGAATTTTTTACGCGCTTTTACTTCTTTACCCATCAATTTTGTAAAAATTAAATCATTTTCGAGATAGTCTTCATAAGTTACTTTTTTCAGTTTTCTAGTTTCTTTGTTCATTGTAGTATCATAAAGTTCATCTGAGTTCATTTCACCAAGACCTTTATAGCGCTGAGTTTTGATAGAATCCAAATTCTTTAATTTGTATTTTTGTTTGATATTTTTAAGTAAGTCATCTCTTTGTTGGTCAGAAAAGGTATATTCTTTAAACTTTTTATAAGAAACTTTATATAAGGGAGGTACGGCAATATATAAATGTCCTTCATCTATTAAAGGTCGTAAATATCTGAAAAAGAATGTAAGCAATAAAGTCTCTATATGGAAGCCATCAACATCGGCATCACACATGATAATGACCTTATGATATCTCAGTTTGGTTAAATCAAAGTTTTCCTCTGCCTCATCCCCATTTTCTTCTGTCTCTCCATTAGTTCCGTTCGTTTGATTTGCTTCTTGAAAACCAACACCTAAGGCTTTGATTATAGCTTGAATTTCGTTATTTTGTAAAACTTTATCGATTCTAGCTTTTTCAACATTGAGAATTTTACCTCTAATAGGAAGAATAGCTTGGTATGTCCTGTCTCTTCCTTGTTTTGCAGGTCCACCTGCCGAATCACCTTCCACAATGAATAGTTCTACTTTTGTAGGATCATTTGATGAACAATCAGCAAGTTTTCCTGGCATTCGAGCACTATCTAAAGCTGATTTCCTCCGAATTAAGGCTCTTGCTTTTTGAGCTGCTTCTCTCGCAATTTTTGCATTTATGGTTTTTAAAATAATTTTCTTAGCAGTCTCAGGATGTTCTTCTAAATATTGCGTTAACTTTTCGGTAACTATTTGACTAATAATTTGTCTGACTTCTGGATTACCGAGTTTGATTTTTGTTTGACTTTCGAATTGAGGGTCAGGAAGTTTGACGGAAATTATAGCTGATAATCCTTCTCTTGTATCTGCTCCACTTAAAATGTGCCCTTTATACTTTTTTTCCATAAAATTCTCTACATAAGAGTTGAATGTCCTGGTAAGTGCAGATTTAAATCCTGTTAAGTGGACTCCACCTTCTATGGTATTAATCGTATTAGCATATGTCAAGATATTTGTTTGATATCCCTGGTTATACTGCATTGAAAGATCTAGATAAACATCTGATCCATCCTCATCTTTACCTGAATCACTTATAAAAATAATATCATTATGGAGCGGCTTCTTATCCTTATTCAAATAAGCAATGAATTCTTTAATACCCCCTTCATAATGAAATTCTTCTTTTTCATCATTAATTTTATTGAGAATTTCAAATCTAGTGTGGGGAGTAAGAAATGCCAGCTCTCGCATTCTCGTACTTATTGTATGGGCATTAAAAATTGGCTCATTTTGCTCAAATTCAAAAATCTCTTTATCAGGGAAAAAAGTTATTTTAGTATAGGTTTCTTTAGATTTTATTTCTTTTACCTCTGGTTCTGATGCTTTTTTACCTTTAGAAAACTTTTGTTTATAACAAAGTCCATCTCTACAAACTTCTACATCCATCCATTCTGTCAAAGCATTCACAACTGATAAACCTACACCATGTAAACCCCCTGAAATCTTATAGCTTTTACTATCAAATTTTCCACCAGAATGTAAGTATTCCATAATCACTTCAAGAGCAGGTTTATTATATTCTGGATGTGTATCAATTGGAATCCCGCGCCCATTGTCATATACTTGAACAGAATTGTCTTTATAAAGAGTGACTTTTATCTCATCAGCGTACCCTCCCATCGCTTCGTCTACGGAATTGTCCAAAACTTCAAAAATAAGATGATGTAGCCCTTGTTTGCCTGTACTCCCTACATACATTGCGGGCCTGACTCTTTGGCGATCCAGCGCTAAACGCGCAGATTTTTTATGATTTATAAAAATGGGTTTACGCCTTCAAGCCCTTTTAAAACTTTGATATCCTCTGCATCATAAGCATTATTTTCAGGCATGAGAAACCATATTAATAATTTTTGTAAAGGTAAATTTATCAAATATGAAGTGAATTTGTGTGATAATTTACAAATTTACTAAGTAACTAGTGGTAACCCATGCTTTTAAATATATGTACACTTTTGCATCGCTCAGAATATCAAGATCTCTTAAAATATTTACCAAGTTCAAGAAGTAGTGCAAAAATATAATCACCTCAAGAATAGATACTTAAATATCGAAGATATTGATGCAAGAAGCCCTATTATCCAACTTTATGAATTAGAAAAAAGAGTGAGAATAAAATTAGCCTCGGTATGCCTTCGACCAATTCTTAGAACTAGCTATCGATATTCTTTAACTTTCTTAAGGAGGGAATCAGACTTTTTTTTAAACAATCAGTACAATACCAACACTTATGACTTGGAATAAAAACTCTGTCCCCATCTAATTTTGAACAAATACCGCATACTAATATTGAATCATGATAATTCTGGCGAAAATCCTCAAGCTTTCGAAGAAGGGAGATTTCCTCATCCCCTTTCGCACCTAACCAAAGAGCTTGGAGCATAGACTCTTGATCATAAAAATAATTCATTAAGATCTTTCTTAAATTAAGTCTTATTTCCCTTAACTTAGAATTTTTAATCTTAATTACTTTCTGTCTTTTCAGCATTCTTAAGAAGATTATAAAAAAATAAAAATATAAAATTTAGGGTTTTCCAAGAAAATTTGTTATCTGAGTCTGAGATGTTGTAAGACCAAGCTTAAATGCTCTAATTTTTAAGGTTTTTGCTGAAATCATAAGAAATCAAGACTTTAGGTTGAAAAGTAAAAATAAAACACAAAAATATAGGAGGGATTAAAAAAATGGTTAATATTGAAGAAATGTT
>JAEOTH010000174.1 GCA_016839915.1 Promethearchaeota archaeon | reverse complement strand
GTTTTTTATGATTTATTAGAAAGTATGTTTTAATTTGAATATAACTATTATATTTTCATTATAAAAAATTTCTATTAGAAAGTCTTTAATCATGTCTAGAGGGCATACATATCCTTAAGCAATAACTACAATAATTGTTATCCAAAATGCTTTGAATACATTTTGATCGATCTATATGGGTTAGTACTCCATTTTCTTTCTCAATTGGCGTTTCTAAAACAGCCCCTCCTTTACATTCCCTCACACAAGCACCACATTTTTCACAGAAGTCTTTTAACTCACTGAAATCTCTTTCTTTAGTTTCAGGAATTTCAGCATCAGTTGTAATTATACTCCATCTTTGTCGAGGACCAAATTCAGGTGTAATGATTAATCCATTTCTCCCCATTATCCCTAAATTGGCAGCTGTAGCATGAGGACCATATAGAAGTTTTCCTCCAAAAGGATGGTGAGCTTCACTTTTATATCCTAGTTCTTTCATGTATTCTGTTAATTGCATTGTAACATCACCTAAAACCTTATAGACTCGGAATACTTCAATTTCACAAATCGCTCCGGGAGCTTCCTTGATTTTATCCCATTTCATTTCCATTCCTAGCACTATAGCATTTTTCCCATAGAGTTTGAGACCTTTAAAAATATAATTTTCATTCACAGGCGTATATCCTATGAAATCTACATCAAGTTCTTTAGCTTTTTTTTCGAAGGTCTTCCAAAAATCAGGACTCACTTCTGTCTTAGTATTGTTTTCATTACCATATTTTGTTTTCCTTGCCTGTTGGAAACCTTTAAATGTTCCTCTAATGTATTTACTAAACATTTTAGCAGATTCGCGATCTAATACTTCTGCTGGACCTAAACTCATGTTAAATAGCTCTTTAGGAATAATAAAAACAAGATTTTCATTTTTCCCAATATAAGTCGGTTCAATCCCTGCATCTGACATTTTCTATCACTTTTAATTCAAAATACTAAAATTTTTACTTGTTTCTATATTAAATAAAATATAAAGATAATGGTTTTAAAGATAAATCCTCTTAAGTATAGTTGTCCGTTCTGTGGAAAAGAATTAGAATCAAGATTTTCTAAATGCTATAATGTTTATTGTCAAGGACACAAGTTTAACGTAGGAAATCTAGTTATTTATAAATTAAATCCAGATTTGGGGATTGGACGAATAATAAGAAAGTTAGAAATCCCAACATCAAAATCTTTAGATGATGATGATACTTATTTTGTTACTAAATATAAAGTCTCATTTAAGAACAACATCATTAAAATCATTCATCCGATTGATCTTGTTCACTATATATTTGAGTTTAACGATAAAATCGTTACTAAACATGGAATTGGTTATATAAATACAAAAGATTTCCTGATTAAAAATGGGATAATATCTTATGAATTTTTAACGGAAGATGGTAAGAAATCTCAAATTTTTGAGAGTGAAATTTATTCTAGATATGAAACTCCTTTAAAATCACTAATTTCAAAACAAATCTTTGACCCTCCAAGAAATTTTCTTTTAAAGTATTGGGCAAATTTATTCTACTCTTATTATAAAAGCTACCAGATTAAGTGTATTACTAATTCTCGATTGTCTTTAATGCCACATCAGATTAATGTAACTCATAGACTATCTGAAGAGCTTTTTCCAAAAATTATTTTGGCAGATGAAGTCGGTCTTGGGAAAACAATTGAAGCTGGTATCTACATTAAGGAGATGATGGCAAGAAATTTAGCAGAACGAATTCTAATTATTGTCCCAGCATCATTGGTCAAACAATGGCAATTTGAGATGCAGAATAAGTTTAACATTAATTTCATAATATATGATGGTAAAAAAATCAAAGAGCTAAAGCGTAAAGGAGACTATAAGCATCCAGAAATTCTTCAGAATCCATTCTATTATGATAATTTAATAATTTGTTCACTTCAATTTGCTCGAAATAAAAAGTACATTGAATTATTGTCAAGTATATATTGGGATATTGTAATTTTTGATGAAGCACACCATTTAAGAAGGTATCTCATCAATGCGATGACCGGTAACTACCGTGAGACACTAAATTATAAATTGGCCAAAAATTTGAGTTCAAATTCAGAAAGTATACTATTACTAACTGCTACACCATTACAACTACACTCATTTGAATTATTTTCTTTAATTGAATTAATCCATCCAGAAATCTTCGAAAACTTTAGTGACTTTGAACATTTTCGTAAGAACATGCCATTCATAAACTTATTAATTTCTAACTTGAATAACATTGATAAATTAAATAATTTTGAAGTAAAGAATACTATAAAACTACTGAAAGATCTTAGATATATAGATAAAAATAAAGATATTAACAAAATTCTTTTGCAACTGAAAACTGAGTCTTTCAAATTGAACTTATTAACAAAAATCGAAGAAGACCATACGTTGTCAAAATTTTTAATAAGAAACCGCAAGAAAAATGTATTTACTGAAGAATTGATAAATAAAAGAATTGTAAACACAATAATGGTATATCCTACTAAAGAAGAACTACAGATATACAATGAAATTCGCCTGTATTTAGCTAAAATTTATAATTCTTCAATAAGCAAGGAAAACATTGGGATTGGATTTGTTATAACAACCTTACAGAAATTACTTACAAGTTCAAAATATGCTTTTTTAAAGAGCTTAGAAAGAAGATTGGATCAGATTGGTCGATATAAAGATATTTTTCTTGATACAAATATAATAAAAAAAGGTAATCCTGAGTTTTATGAAGCAGAATTAGAGGATCAATATCTCGATTCAGAAAAATTGGATCATCTTAATAGTAAATCGACTAAGAAAAAGAAGGAAGAAACGAAAGAGCTTCTTAACCAAGAAAAAATTTTAAAAGAATTTTATAATAAATTAAAATCCTTACCATATGATTCAAAATCAGGTAAATTGATGGATTTATTAAATCAAATATATTCGACGAATCCAAAAGAGAAGATAATAATCTTTACTCAATTTGTTGATACCTTAATGCACTTAAAATCATTACTAGAGAACCAAAATAATGTTTACGATGTTGAGTTATTTTATGGTGGATTAGATAAAAACCAAAAAGATGATGCAGTTGAGAGATTCAGATCAAGTAATAAATTTGCATGCTTAATCTCTACAGAGATCGGTGGTGAGGGTCGAAACTTTCAATTTTGCCGTATTCTTATTAATTATGACTTACCTTGGAATCCAATGAAACTTGAACAACGAATTGGAAGATTAGACAGAATTGGACAAGAATCTCAAAAAATTTATATTTACAATTTTTTTATGGAGGGTACTGTTGAAACAGACGTTATACATGCTTTAATTAAAAGAATTAATCTTTTTGAAGAATCCATAGGGATTCTAGAACCAATTATTGGAAGAGTTGAAAAAGATTTTAAAAATGTAATTTTTGCTGAGGAGGATGGGAAAAAAAGAAAAAAATTAAATGAATTTTATCGAACTCTTGATGAAGAAATCAGAAAGGCAAAAGAAATTGAAATGCAGTTAGATGATTTAATGATCGATAAAAGATCTTTTCAAATGGAAGGACTAATTAGCTCTTTAGCCTCATGTATAGATGTAAAACTTACTCACAATGAATTATATTTGTTAATTAAGTATTTTTTCGATCTTGATAACCAATTATATGGTACTTTAGAAGATATTCAATATAATCTTGAGAAAACCAAAAATGATTTTAATTTTGAGTCAAAAATCACGTTGAAACAAACCTTATTAAAAAATTCTAAATATAGACTTCAAAATGAATATAATGGCACGTTTAATTTAGAACTTGCAAGAAAAAAAGAAGAATTAGAGTTCTTGGCATTAGGACATCCATTAATTAATAGTATTTTGGATTATTGTATAAATGATGAATTTCAGGGAAATTTCAGTATGTTAATTTTAAAGAAACATGAATTAGATAAATATAATTTAAAATCAATTCTAGAAAATCAATTATATATTTTCATATTTACTGTTAAATTTCAAGGCTATATAATTGAAAATCAAATTTCTGCTATTGTTGTTGATAAAGATGGAAATGAAATTGAGAATTTTGCTGAAGCTGTTTTAGGTATAAAAAATATTAATACATTATTTATCTTCGATGACAAAATAGAAAATCTCGATATGGAGTATAATTTCATTGATTCTCTACAACTAAAAGCAAAAAATATTGTTAAATTTAAAACATCAATCTGGAAAAAGGAAGTTAAAAAGCTTAACGATACAATCTTTGCACAAGAGAAAAAGAAAAAAGAAAAAATCTATTCTCATAAGAGAAGAACTCTAAACATAAGACAAGAATCATTGAAGTTGGCCTTGGAGCAAAAGAAAAATAGAAGACCTACAGCACGTCAGCTTCAAAACATAGAAAAATTAACAGATACAAAAAGAAAAGAAGATAAATTGAACATTATTAAAAAATTGGAAGAAGAAATTAAATTTTTAGAACATGGCATAAAATTAAATGAAAAAAAATTAGATGAGCTCTCATTCGAATACGAAGATCTTAAAAATGAGATGCTTAAAAGGAATAAATCAAAATTTTATACTACTCTTTTATCATTTGCATTACTAAAAATCGTCGATTAATAGGAGTCTTTACTTGGAATTAACGTTTTTTAGCATTCTTTCAGTCAAATTCAGGAACGCGTCTTCCACATTTTCACCTGTTTTTGCTGAAGTTTCAATATAGAAAGTTTTTTCTTTTTTAGCAAATACTTCAGCACTTTCCCGTTCATATGATTCATCTTTTTTATCGATTAGATCTAGTTTATTTCCTAGTAATGCAAAAGGGATATTTTCACCAGCATATTCATGTAAATCTGATAACCAATTTTCAAGTTCTTCAAATGTATGCCATCTTGAAAGATCAAATACTATTAATGCTCCATTAGCACCATCAAAAAAGCTTGGTCGAAGGAATTTATACCTATCTTGTCCACCTATATCCCAAATTTGTAATTTTATGGTTTCATCGTTCTTCTGAATTATTTTTGCAAGAAAATCTGCTCCTATCGTTAGTTTATATCTGAACGAGAACTTATTTTCAACAAACCTATGTAAGAGTGATGTTTTACCTACAGCTCCTGGACCTATGATGATTACTTTGAACACATAGAGATGTGACATACAATAAAACCTATACTCTGTGGAACAACTTTTCTTTTTTGTAAATTAATGGTTTAGAACTTTCTAATAATCCAAACAAAGAAACCATCAATATTTTTTTCTAGTTATTTAATCTCAATTTGTTATTAAAACATTTTCCAAAACATTGAGTTTAAATAGAAATTCTTTTTTTAGTACGACAAAATCAGAAAAACAATAAAAACTTCATTTATTAAAAGCCTTGTTTACAATCTTCTTAGCTAGCTCAACAAATGCTTTTTTAACATTATCTCCTGATTTAGCGGAGGTTTCAATATATATACTATCCATCATCTCAGCAAAATGTTGAGCTTCTTCTTTATCAATAACTTCACCTATTTCAGAAATTAAATCCATTTTATTTCCTAAAATCACAATCGGGATTCTTTCTCCAAGAATTAGATACATATCTGATATCCATTCTTTCATTTTTGGAAAGGTTTGAGCTCTTGAAAGATCAAACACAATCAAAGCGCCGTGGGTACCTTCATAAAAATTTCGACGCAATGTTTTAAAACGATCCTGACCTCCAATATCCCAAATGGTTACTCTGGCTATCTTCTCTGGTGCATATTCTATAGTTTTGGTTGAGAAATCTACACCAATCGTAAATTTGTATGTCAGAGTGAATTTATCCTCAACAAATCTTCGTATAAGACTGGATTTACCTACTGCGGCTGGACCAATCATAAGTACCTTAAATGAGAGTTCGGCCATTTTATAGGTGATTTATTTTTTTTTTATAAAAATCTTAAAGAAATTTAAGAATTTATATTAATTCATTCCTTCATCAGATTATATTTTTTTCCAAATTTTTTAAATAACTTTGTACCCCCTCCTTCTTGCAAAACTTGTAGTGTAGCTTCTGAATTAAAGAACTGCATTCCTCCAACTATATCTACACCATAATCGAATAGAATATCAGGGATCATACTAGCAGTTGGACCAAGTAAAATAATTTTTCGAGCTTTTCTTCTAAATTTTTCTAAGATATGTTCGAGAGTATTATTTAACAATACAGTCCCAGTACAAATTAAAATATCCGTAAATATTTCTTCTTCTTTTAATTCATCAATATCATTCTTAAAGTTGAAACAATTAAATTCCGATGAAGAAGCAAGTGCATCTTCCACAATTGTTATTGATCGAGTAATTTTACTTATTTCTTTTATTAAAGGTTTTATTAAACCTATAACCGTGATTTTTGTATCTGCTTTAATATTTAAGTGATTTAATAAATTTCCTTCCAGTTTCTTATAAGGGTTAATTATCTTTAAAATATGTTGGGACACACTATTTAAAGTGGCAATCCCAATTATTCTTTCTAGACTCGGAATTTTTAAAGACCAGCTTAATAACTCATTAAGGGATTTATTAGTAAGATCTCCAGCAAACTTAATTTTACTACAATTAGTGCTTTTTCTGATACTTGGTAAGGTCGATGCTAATCCTAAAAATGGCTCATAGGCATAAGCTGTTACTTCTACGCCAGTATAACCTATCCCAATTACAACTTTTGTGATTTGAGGGGGTATTATCTTATGAATTTTATAAATCTGTTTAATTAAATCAATTGTTTTTTCTAAAATCATCATTTAAAATATACATAAAATTATAATTCTCTCTTTATTTCATAAATGGTATCGCAATAAGGATCCCCTTCTGCGACAGTTTTAAGAATCTTGAGTTCTATCTTATCATTAACCGCTTCACGAAAATATTCGTGATCAATAGCCATAACAGCTTCACATAATTCTCTAGAAGTGTTTTCAAGACTAAATGGACATTTGGTACCATGAATCTGGAACTTATTATCTGAGATCGAAATTATCTTAACATAATTTTGATCAAAACTTTTAGCAAATGCTTTAGCAACAGTAGATAAATTACAATTTGGAAGTTTCTTTTTACTTTTTAAACCTAATGATTTTCCTTGTTTTCTACAAATATCTTTTATAATAGGTAATACTTCTTCTCCAAATCTATTATACATAGCTTTAATTAATAAACCTTGAGCTTCAATTGGATTTGATGGCAATTTTTCAATATTATTTTGTGTCATATTTTAATTTTCTATAAAAATTTTTTTTTATTTATATTTTGATATTTATAGTTTATATTCTATAATTTTAAGATTTTTTATATAAAAGGGAATCTTAGAATAATTCAAAAGGATTATTTTGGAGCTATTTAAAATGGAATATATTATCATTGAAAACGAGAAAATAGGAAAAGTTAAAGCCAAACTATTGCTAGAAAAAAACCCCAAAACCTGTCAATCAATTTGGAACGCACTTCCATTTGATGTTAGCTTATCAAGATGGGGTGAAGAATTTTATGGTGATTGTCCTGTCTCAATTCCGTCAGAAAATTCTCAAATAGAATGTGAGAGTGGAGATGTGGGTTATTGGATTAGTGGTCAGGGATTTTGTATTTTCTGGGGACCAACTCCGGCGAGTTCAGGTGATAAGCCTGTTGCTGCTAGCCCTGTCAATATATTTGCTAAAATTGAAGGTGATACTAAGGCTATTTTTAATCAATTTTCCTCCTTCCAAGGAAGAGTAAGTAAAGGTGAATAATCAGCTCTTAGAATAGAAGAAAAAAGTAAAAAGTAAGTAAGTTAACCTTATCCCTTTTGTTTCCTCTTAAAACTCAAATATCTTTTAAAAATCAAGACACTAAAACTGAGAATTATCATAATTGTAAAGGTAACTAAAATACCAAGATTTTGAAAATCTGTTCCTATAAGAACTCCATGGACATAAGCCAGAAATAATGCTATATAGTTCAAAATATGAATAATTCTCCAATTTTTCTTTATTTTTTTTCGGAGAAGTGCTGCTATAACAGCGATATAGATTAAAATTAGAGCTAAACGTCCTCCTAAAGACCAGAAACCATACCATGAATTAAAATCTGGTATAAAAACAGTAATATCTAACTTAAAAATTGCGAATGCAATTGGATGAAGTGTAATTAGTATTAGTCCTGTAATTGAATATATATGATGCATCTTTATGAAGGGTTTTCCGAAAATTTTATATAAATGAACCACGAAAGGAGTCATCATAGTTGCTATAAACATGGATGTGAATCCAAATAAGGCACCAAATCTAATAATGAAATCAAATCCATCTGTAAATGGAGTTAAAAGGAAAAAGACAGTAACAAGAATATATAGACTGAGTGTAGCTGTTATTATATATATTGCTTCTTTTTTAAGTGGCATATTTCTATCCAAATTTCATCTATTATTAATTTTTCACTTTAAAATTAAAAATTTTTCTCAAAATAAGATTTAAATCCTAAATCAGTAATTCCAGATGTATATCTTCTTGTTCTAATTGAAATAATTCAGAATTGATTTCTGAGGCTGAATTACATCCTAAACTCATATAGAAATCGACTGTGTGCTTGGATGGCGTTGCAGAAATGTAGAGTTTTTTAGCACCCATATTTTTTGCTTTTTTTATCACTATATTCATCAAATTTGTTCCTAGTCCTTTATCTCTATAGTTATGATCAACATGCAAAAATACTATTTGCAGTTGATCATTCCTACTTCCTATAAATTTACAATCCAGAGCAATAATTCCAATAAATTTATGATTAGTGAAGGCTCCATTGAAAATTCCACCTTTATCATAGAGATCATAAAGCTCTTTAATGGTATGTTCTAATTCCTCAAGATTCCAACCTTTTATATCAAAATATTTATCTTCTATAACTAATGTACCATTTTGGTTTCTATAAACTTGATTGATAATTTCACGTCTATCTAATTTTTCAACCTCTTCAATTTCTTCCCTATTAATCTCTCGAATCTTCAAATTAATCATGTAATTATTAAATTCAAAAATTCCTTTTAAAATTTATATTTAGACAGATAATACCATGATATCATTATGATGTTACTGTCATAACATGAAACTTCGTAAAAGAGGGGTTTCACGATAAAATCAAAATATTACAAAAATAGTATTAGGGTAAAATTTTTGCTGGTTTATTACATTTTAAGCATATCATAGAAGTGTATTGAAATCTAATTTTTTAAAGTTTGTGAACGCACGTTTTCCTGTTTTATTTTGTAACCCAGATATGATTTCCTTCAATGCTTTAAAAAACGGGTATTTCTGAAGACTGGGAGTAACTTTCATTTTAATAATATAACTAGGTTTATTAGTTTGGGGGATTCTTGCTCTCATATATCCTCCAGGAGTGTATAATTTATCAGTTTTTATCTCTAGTTCTGCATGAATTCCAAATTGTGATAGGATGTCAAAGTATAATTTCCATTGCTCCTCATTAGTCGGAAGTGATATTGGTTTTCGATTATCATATAAAGTGACACTATCGATTCCTAGGTCATTTTCATTAATTTTTCCATATAATCCGAAAATCCATATAAATCTCCATAGAAAAGCTTTCCTTAGCAAATAAAGTTCAAAACCAGCAACAGTATCAATTCCTTTAATACCTAAATTAGAATTCACAATTTCAACAAGCTTCTCATATATTCTACTAAAATTTTCATTCTTAAATTCTCCTTTTAATTTGGTAATATCACCTTTTTCAGAAATGAGCTTAGGATTTTTGATTTGATTGTCCTGCAAACCACTACGAATTTTCTTAAGATTTGTCATAGCATCAAACATTTTAATATAACGCTCATAAGTTTTATCATCAATCTCGCTTCCAGTTTTTTCAGATACTTTTTCTCTTGTAAAATCATTACTAGCTACAGTATTCGCACATGGAAATCTTCCACAATAAGCACAATTATGAACTTCATTATAACTTCCACATTTTCTCGTACGACATTTTTTCAAGAAATTAAAAAAAGGGTGTTTTGGCAATTCTTCATTTGGTGTTAAACACCCTACACAACCTTCCCATTCATACTTAATTGGCTTAAATCCAATATACTTCTTTACTTCCTGAGAATACTCTTCCCACTCTTCTTTACCGATTTTTTTACGCATGTAAATAGACCAAGGACATTCTGAACATAAGTTACCACATCGAGAGAATATCTGCTTCATAAATTTTTCACTGATATTATTTAATCTCATTTAATTTTTAAAGATAGACTTGCCTAAGATTTCTCGATTTTTTTAAAAAAATCTTTAATTTCTCAATGAATTCAAATCTCTTTCTCTTTTTGCTTTTTCATAATTCAAAAATATAAAAGGTTAAATCTTAGACAGAAAATTTATATAAGACTTAAGAGATAATAAGGGTAATATTTCATTTAAATTTGAAATTAAAAATTTAAAATAGGTAAAAGAGTTATGGAAATTCAATATGGAAAAATGATTTTACATGGAATTCTTTCTGCTATATTCTACCTCGTTGTTCCTCTTGTTTTGTTCTATTTCCTTGAATTGTATGGTATTATGACCTTTACTGATACTTACAGAATAGCCATTATTATTTTCGGAATTATTGGGATCATAATATCTATGTTAAGGCATGCGTTCCCTGAAGACACATTTGCAAATCGGCTCAGTAGATTTGGAAGCACTGTATATTCTGGAATATTCCTTTTCTATGTTTTTGGAGGTTTTGACCCAGGAACCACTTTAGGAACATACTACATAGATATGTCTTTCATTCAGGTTCTTTTAGGTCTAAAAGTAATAGCTTGGTTGCTTTTAGGTGCAACAATAATTAGAGGCTTACAATACTTAGTAGAAGCTATTGAATTACGTAAAAAGAAAGAATATCGAGTAACGGTGAAAAAAGAGTTCAAAGTTAGCACTATCTTTAAAGTACTAGGAATCATTGCAAGCCTTGTAATATTAGGTTATTTTGGAAGTATTTTGTTTAGTGGATTAAATCTAGGAGTAAATCTTCATGATACATTTCCCCCTCCTACTCATGATGATGGAGGAACTCCAGGAGTCTATGGAGATGATACCTTTTTTATTACGATACTTTTTGATGTAAGCAATGGTGGATTATATGCTATTCATAATGTAATTTTAAATGCTGAAATACATGTAGTAACAAGCAGTGATCCTCTTCTACTTCCTTTTGATACGAAAATAGGTGGTTCCCCCGTTCCATATCAAAACACTTTTCATGCATTCACACAAACTTTAAATCAAGAAATTAATATAAGTATTGATACGGCATATATAGAAGGATTGTTGACCGAAACAGCTAGTTTATTGTTTAAAATTACCTTTTCTACGTTGTACGCATTAATATTTATTAATTTGACCGTTTCGCTGCCAATTTCTTGGCCTTAAATAAATCATTAATTTTTTCAAATTTTCTTTTTTTAAATTTCTTTTCTTTTAGAATTCTTAGATTTCTTATAATTCAAGAAATAACGCTATTAGTATGAATTATTTTAAATAATACTAATAAGAAGATTCAAAATCAAATTTTCTTATAAGCCTTGATCGAAAACATCATTGGAACAGAGAAATTAAAATTTTGGAATTCCCAATATCCATCTTCTCTCCTTTTCATATCAGGATGTATATTATGAAAAGTAAATGGAAATTCATGCAAAAATTCAATTTCAAAATTAGTGTTTATTAAAGCATTCACTATCACACTCATACTATGAAGCCAATCGTAAGATTCTCGGTTCTTTAGTTTTGCTGAAGGATCTGCATATGAACCATCCTCATTCCAATATATTGGTTCTCCTTCAGAAAAATAATTATAGCCTACTTTAAATGGTTCTTTATGTTCATCAATAAGAAGACCAAAAGGATGATTATCTATAACATAAAAAATTCCACCCGGATATAAATAATCATCTATAATTTGAGCCCATTTGACTATATCAGGTAACCAGCAAATTGCCCCATATGAAGTAAATACAATATCAAATTGTTCATTTAATATATTCGGAATATTATATATATTTGCTTTGATAAATCTCGCAGGAATATTTAGTACTTCACTTAACTCTTTTGCTAAAGAAATTGCTTTATCTGAAAAATCAACACCAGTAACCCTGGCTCCTAATCTCGCCCATGAAAGTGTATCCATCCCAAAGTGGCATTGCAGATGTAATAAAGATTTTCCATTAACATCTCCTAATTCCTCAAGTTCTATTGAAAGTAAAGAGGTTTTTCCTGATCTGAATCCTTCTAAATCATACCCTTTAGATTTAGCATTAATATCTACGAGCTCATTCCACCTTTTAAGATTTATCTCAAAATATTTATCATAATTCAAAATAGACTACCTATTTTTTATTAAATAAAAGAACCATTCTGTTGTAAATTAGATTACTTCAATTTATACATGATCTTGTAAAGTTCTTCTTTAGTTTTGATTTTTCCAATTACAACACAATTGTCTACATTTAAATTCTTAATACTCAACATAGTGTTTTTTCCAATAATACAATTATCCAACTTCATGTTTTCACCAATTATAACATTATCAAAAATAATTGAGTTTGAAATTTCAACATAATCTTTTATCTCAGAGTTTTTTCCTATGTATACTTTTGGTCCGAGAAGTACATCATCTCCGATTTTGACATTCTCTTCAAGATAAACTGGTTCTATGAATGTGGGATAATCTCCTATGAAATTCTCAATCTTACTTCGTTTAAGATGAGTTTTTAGAAAATTGCTTAATAATTCCTGAATCTGAGATTGAGAATTCAACTCTAAATCGCTAATTGTTTTCTCAATCTCTTTTAAATCTTTTTTCATTTTTTTTACTCCATAAATTTCTATAGCTCTAAGGCTTCAATTAATAAATCAATATTTTTGTTATTTTTAGCACTAGTGGTTATAACTTTTATATTTGGGTTGAAACTCTTAGCATCCTTTTTCATTTTATCAATATTTGTCCCTAATCTCTCTAAAAGATCTATTTTATTAATAACAGCGATATCAGACATTTTAAATAGCATTGGATGTTTTTCAATAACCCATTCACCTTCAGTAATTGAAACAATGGTGATTCTTTTATCTGTCCCTAATTGGAACTCAGATGGACAAATTAGATTTCCAACATTTTCTATAAAAATTAAATCATAATCATTTAAATCTATATTATTTAAAACTTGATAAATATGATATGCGTTTAAAGCACATTCACGTCCAGTATTAATTTGTATTGTATCAACATTATGTTTCTCAATCCTATCAGCATCAACTCGAGTTGTTATATCACCACAAATTACTAAGATTCTGTATTTTTTAGATATTTTTTCTGATATTTTTTCTAATAGTGCTGTTTTCCCGGCACCTATTGCTCCAACAATATCTATAGATTTTATACCTCTACTTTTTAGATCATTATTGATTCTATTTGCGAGTAGATCATTGTCTTTTTCAACTTGTTTTTTAGTCTCTATTACAAAATCTCTAATTTCTTCCCTTGCTAAATTAATACTTTCAAGTTCTTTAATCCGTTGAATATCCTGTTTTCTTTTTTCAGACATCGGTAATAACAAACAAAAATTAAGACTTTATTACTTTCTCAAATTAAAAATCAAAAAAAAAATATTTGGTTTAATAATTATAAAATCCTTTTCCAGTTTTAACTCCTAATTCCCCTCTAACAACCATTTCTTTAAGATTATCCGGTGGTTCATCATCTCCTAATCCACTATTTTTGAAGTAAGACATCTCTATATCGTAAATCACATCCAAGCCAATTCGATCCATGAATTTAAAAGGGCCAAAATTATTTGTGATAAAATATTGGCAAAAAATAGGCCAAGCTTTATCAATGGTTTCAAGATCAGCATAACCTTTGGCCCAGATCTTTAGACAGTCTTTTTTAATAGCTCTCCATATTCTATTAAGAACAAAACCATAACACTCTTTTTTGACCTCAAGCGGTATAACTTCAATACTTTCTACCCATAATTTACTCTTCTGGAATGTAGCATCACTTGTTTGAGTTCCCCGCATGATGTCCGCCAATGGCATAGTAAAAAGGTTGTAGAAGTGAATATTCATTACTTTATCTTTTCGTTCAACCTCTTCTTCTAGTTTTGAAATTGGAATGGAAGAACTATTTGTGGCAAGTATGGCATGAGATGGAGCTGATTTATCAATTTGTGAAAAAATTTCTCTTTTTAATTCAAGCTTCTCTGGAACAGCCTCAATAATTAAATCTGCATTTTTTACAGCTTCAGAAATACTATTATAGATCGTAATATCAATTTTGATTTTCTTCTTGTCAATTTTCTTTTTTACATCATTAATAAATTCCTCTAATCCTTCAGAACTTACGTCAAAAACATTTATATTGTATCCATACAAAGCAGATTTCTCAATAATTTGGCGACCCATATATCCTGCTCCAATTATTGATATTCTATTAATTTTTTCACTCACATAATCACCTTAAATTCAAAATTTAACTCTTTATAATTTATTCATTAATGGAAAAGAATTTGTTGTTAATGTTAATAAATTTTTAATCAATGGTTTGTATTAATAATAATTTTTTTGAGAGATTCTAAAAAGAAATCATTTTCTTTTTTAGAACCTATGGTAACTCTGAAATATTCCGATCCTAATTGATTTGATGCATCATGTACTAATACTCCCTGCCTTGCTAACTTTTCTGAAATATTTTGTAATTCTGATTTCATCAGTATAAAATTTGTATAACTTGGATAAACTTCTATTCCTAATTCTAATGCAACGCTGATAATTCTTCCTTTTTCAGTCTCTATTTCATTTATGTAATCATCCATATAACTTGAATGTTCTAAAGCTTTTATTCCCGCGATCACACTTGGATATGGTAACATAATCTCTAATCCTTGGAATTTTTTACGTATTAAATCTCCTGTAATTAAATATCCAATCCCAGATCCTGCTAATCCAAAAGATTTACTTAAAGTTCTTAATATCGCAAGATTAGGATAACTTTTTATCAATTCAACATAACTAACTTTAGAGAATTCATAATAAGCCTCATCAAGTAATAAGATTACATTTTCATGGTTTAAAATAATCTCAATATCTTTTTGAGTCAATATTAAACTTCCAGTTGGATTATTTGGATTATCAAAAACAATTAAAGATGGAGTTTCTAATTCATTAACTAAAGACTCTATAGAGATTTGGTAATTTGGTTCATTTAATTTAATTTTTAATAAAGCGGAGTCAGTATTTTGAGCAGAATTATTTATTACTACAAAAGTTGGATCAGCAATTATTATTTGTCTGTTATTTGAAAATAAAAAGATAAATTCTTTAATCAAGAGATCTGAACCAGGACTTAGAAATATAGACTCATGAGGAACTTTTGCATAGCGTGCTAAGCGATCAACTAAAAGATCCACTTCGCTTTGAGGCGTATACCGGTTAATCTGACTAATACTCTCTTTTACTGGATTTATTATATATTCTGGAGGAGATTTAAACATCTCGTTCATATTCAGTCTTATCTTCATAATTGTAAAACCAAGGAATTATATATTAAAATTAAAGATATGAGTTTCATTATGATTTTGTTTTTAAGATAATATCGAAAAATGATATTAAAAATGTTTTTTTATTGAATAAGCCTTTACTACTTATTATTGTAAAAAATAATTGAATAAGATAATAAAGGGGATATTTTAAGATGCCTACTTGGTATGAATCACAAATTATTAAAGATCTGATGCCAATTTTAGGAGCTAGAGCTGTTAGAGGTTTAGAAACTAATTTTTTCTTATCGAGAATATACACGGGTAAATCAGCCTTACTCAAGGTTGCAAGATATTTAGAAGCAACTATTAGTAAGGAGGAGAGAAAGGCTTTAATTATCACTGATTCATTTACAAAAAAATTTGTTAAAAATGTAGAGGATTTCCTTAAACTAATCGAAATGGACTATAAAATTTGGTCAGGAGTTTTACCAGAGGTTCCAGTTTCAACTATAGATGAAGGAGCAAAAGCTTGTAATGAATATAATCCAAAAGTGATAATTGCTATTGGAGGAGGGAGTGTAATGGATACAGCTAAGATGGTTATGGTAAAATATGAAAAACCAAAACAAAATCTTTTCATGATTTTGCCTAGTATTGGAGCAGCACTGGGATTACGTCAAAAGATTAAATACTTGATTGCGATACCCACTACCGCCGGAACCGGCTCTGAAACTGCTACAGCTGCTTTAATAACTGATACTTCGAGAGATCCTCCAAAAAAAGTTGAGGTTGTACATGAAGAATTACTCGCAGATATTACTATACTAGATCCAGAATTTGTTAAAGATTTACCACCCTTTTTAACAAAAGCTACAGGGTTGGATGCATTAGCACATGCAATGGGATCATTTACTACAAATTGGGGTAATCCTTATTTTGATGCGACCAATAAAACCACTATTGAAGAAATTGTAAAATATCTTTCTCGTTCTTATAAATATGGTGGAAAAGATATTGAAGCTCGAAGTCATATGCAAATAGCTTCTACCTGGGCAGCATTTGGGTCATATGGCAATATGGCTCCTGGAATAAATCATGCGTTAGGACATAGTTTTGGCAAAATTTTTAGCGTCCATCATGGGATTGCTGTTAGTTTATTCTTACCATATGGAATTACTTTTAAAGCGAAAGTTACTGATAGATGGATAGAATTATGCCCACTTTTCGGTATACCAACAGAAAATAAGAGTAGAGACAATTTATTAAGAGAATTCATTCAAAAACTTAAAAATTTCATTCACTCAGTTGAAGGCTCCACTTGTGTTAAAGATATCAAAGAACCAATAGTAAGCAAACAGAATTATTTTGAAAAATTAGATAAATTAGTAGATTATGCTATGAATGATGCTGTAACGTTAACAACATATCGTCCTATTAATGAAGAACAATATAGGAAAATTTTTGAATATGCTTGGGATGGTAGGTTTATAGATTTTTAAATATAAATTAGAGGAAAAAAAAATGGAAAAAATTGATTATGGTTATAATGGAAAAATAGCATATATTAATTTAAATAATCAAACTATAGAGATAAAAGATTTAGAAAAGCACATCGCAAAAGAGTATCTTGGTGGTACTGGATTAAGTGCTAAAATAACATATGATTTGTTATCGGATAAGGATTATGAAGTTTTAAAAAATGATCCTCTATCAGAAATAAATCCGTTAATTTTTGCTACTGGTCCTATAACAGGAACAATAAGACCATCTTCAGGTAGATATTCTGTAACTGGGATATCACCACTTACTGGAATTTGGGGAGAAGGAACTTCAGGAGGATTTTTTTGTATTTCTCTTAGGAATTGCGGGTTTGATGCGATAATTATTGTAGGAAAATCTAAAGATCCGATATATCTATACATTCATGACCACGCAATTGAATTTAAAAATGCTAGTAAACTATGGGGCAAAGATACTTATGAAACACAGTCAATAATTAAGACGGAGCTAAATAATGATCGAATTAGAGTTGCTACAATTGGAATCGGTGGCGAGAATCTAGTGAAATATGCTGGAATTATAAATGATGAGGGCAGGGTTATTGGGAGGTGTGGATTAGGAACAATAATGGGTTCAAAGAAATTGAAAGCAATTGCAATTCATGGAACTGAAAGAATTACAATGGCAGATCCAAAGATAGGTAAGAAATTAATAAAAGAAGACGAAGAAGCAAAAAGAGGAAATCTCCTTAAAACAACTACACCACTATTATACACTTTATATGGAACAAATTGTTACCTCGATATTGGGATGGCTCTTGGCGATACTCCCGCATATTATTTTACAGAAACAGAATTTCCCGCTGAAAAGTTAACAGGAAAAACGTTAAGAGAAAAATATCCCGTTTTAGATTATGGCTGTGCTGGCTGTACTGTGAGGTGTGGTAAACAAACAATTCTTCAAGATAATGGCGAAGAAATAAAAGTTGATGGTCCTGAGTATGAAAGTGTTGCTGCGTTCGGTCCATTATGTGGGGTTTTTGATTCTAAAGATGTAATTTTGGCTAATCATTTATGTAATATTTATGGAATTGATACAATTTCAAGCGGAGTATGTATTGCATTTTTGATATATTTAATTGAAAATAATATTATTAATGCAAAAATTAAAGAAACATTAAGCGACATCAAATTTGAAGAAATAAAATGGGGTAACGGTAAATTAATATTAAATTTAATTAAAAAAATATCAAATCGAGAAGGGATAGGTGATATACTAGCTGAAGGAGTACGAAGAATTGCTGAAAAACTACGTGTTGATCCTGAATTAGCTGCTCATGTAAAAGGTTTAGAAATGCCAATGCATGATCCAAGAGCTTTTGCGGGCCAAGCATTAAGCTACATTACATCTTGTGTTGGAGGAAGCCATCAAAAATGTGATTGGTATAGTGTAGAAATAACAGCAGCCTCCTATCCAGAATTACGTGTAAAAATTGGGAAAAGTAGATCATTAATAAAAGGGAGAGAAAAAGGGGTCATTGCTTTACAAGATATTAGAGCAATAGATGATTCTGCTGTTAACTGTTCCTTTGTCAATCTTAGTTTGGAACATACTGTCGGACATATTAATGCCTCAACAGGTTTTAATTATGATAAAAAATCAATACTAAAAGTTGGAGAACGCATTAATAATCTTAAGAGATTGATAAATTGTAATTTAGGAATTACAAGGCAAGACGATAAGTTACCAGGAATCTTGACTGAGGAGTTAAAAACAGGTAAAACGGTTCACGTGAAAGTAGATTTGGAGGAAAATCTAAAAGTTTATTACAATAAGAGAGGGTGGGATTGGAATACAGGCAGACCAACTGAAGCAAAATTAAGAGAATTGAATATAATAAGATAAAATTAATGAAGAATGAGATGTTCATATTTTTTTACATTATTCAATTTTAACAATAAGTTCTTCTTTATAACCTGTAATTACTTTTCCAAAACCTTTCAACAATTCATCAGTTTCAATACTTCCAGTATCGACGTTCAAATAATTTAATTCTCTCATTTTTTCTGTGGTTGCTACAATTTTAATATTGTCTTTTCCAACAAATTTTAGAATTTTTGGTGTGATCTGTTTATTTCCGCGTCCAAAAAGAAAACCTTGCCCTCCAACGGGAGAAATTATAATGTTAACTTTATCATATTTATTGAATAATTCAAGAATACCCTTTTCATTTAAATCTTTTCCAACACTCTGTTTATTATAAATTGCATCTATCCCTAAAAGAGTTTTAGGTAAATTAAGATTATCAGTAATGGTTTTTATTGTGGTACCTGGTCCCAATAAATATAATATATCAGGTTGCATATTTTCAACAATAAATTGAGCAATTTGTTTTTTATTCTCTTCAATTGTTTGCCCAAATCCAGAACCTATTTTCCCTGATTGAATTAATCTTCGAATTTTTGGTACCTTTAAATATCCGTATAATTTTGATTGTAAGATATCTTGTCGAAATAACTCTTCATCAATATCAAGAACTTCCTTTTCTTGTGTTTCGATTGCTTCTTCGATAAATTTATCGATGATTTCCGCCGCAGCTCTGGGATTAATAGCAAAAACAGAGCTAAACATTTTTACTCCAGAGGGTAATGCAACTATAGGCTTTTTTAGCCCAATTGAATCAAATATGTCTCGTGCTGTTCCATCACCTCCACAAAAAATGAGAAGATCAATATTTTCTCTAACCATTTGTTTTGCAATTCTCTTTGTATCCTCCTTTGTAGTTTCCTTACCAATTTCTCCTATGATTCTGAATTGTATATCAATATCTCTGACGATATCAGCACCCATCTTGCCAGGTGCAACTAAAAGAATAATTTTTTCTTTATTTTTTATATTTGATAATAATTCAGATGCCCGAATAGGAGCTACTGGTGTTGCACCCATTTTTATTGCTTCTCTGTAAATTGTTCCATCTGTTCCTTTAAGCCCCACAATACCACCCATTCCTGCAATTGGATTTATTATTAAGCCAATCTTTTTTATACCATTACTATTTTTCTTCAATTTTTAGTATCATTCCTTATATTCTAACATTAATTCAATTAAAAAGAAATTTTAATATTCATTAAGATATATTTATTTTGAACAATTAAATCTTTTAATTTATCTAATTTTTAACATCCATGGAATATTGGAATAATAGATTCTCAGTTAAAGGAAAAATCTGGGGAATTGAACCTAGTAAAACAGCAATTTACGCCCTTAAATTGTTTAAAAAGTATGATATTATTAAAGTTTTAATCCCCGGTTCTGGTTACGGACGGCATACCAAGTTTTTTTCAAAAAATAACTATGAAGTAACTGGTATTGAAATTTCTGAAATAGCACTGAATATTGCTAAAGAATTTGATTCAAAATCCAAACTTATCTTAGGGTCAGTGTTGGATATGCCATTTAATAATGAAATCTATGATGCAATATTTTGCTATAATGTTTTACACTTATTACTTAAAAATGAACGAGTAATATTCATAGAAAAATGTTATAACCAACTAAATAAGAATGGAATTGCGTTTTTCACTGTATTTTCTGAGCTTGAAAATAGTTTTGGGAAAGGAACTAAAATCGAGGAAAATACTTTTGAAAGCAAATCCTATAGACCTACGCATTATTTCACAGAAAAAGATATCTTAGAGCATTTTAATTCTTTTTCTACAATTGAAGCAGGTATCCTTGAAGAAAATGAAAATCACAGTGAACTTGGACCACATACTCACAGATTAAGATATATTTTTATAAAAAAAGAGTAGTTAAAAACAATTTATATTCTAGTTATGGGATATTTGTTAAAACCTAACTTAAAAAGTCTATAAGAAATTGAAACCAAAAAAAAAAAATTAGAGATTTATGAAACCATAGATCATAAATAAAGGACCAGAAATTACACATAAAAGATTCACTATTATTTCTATAATGTTTTCTTTCCTCTTGTCTTTTTTATAATTCCCCCGTTGTATGTTAAAAGAAAAATCCATGAGAAAGAGAAATAATATCGCACTTCCTGCTGCAATAGAAAAAAATACCCCGTATCCTTGATTTGTAAGCAAGCCAAATGCAGAAATGAATAGACAAGGCATAATCCATCCAAGATCTGGAAGTATAAAAGATCGTTCAAATACTAGATACACTTCAGTTTTTTCTGGATCCTTATTCTCAACTAAAAGAAAGTATATCCAAAAACCTAAAATTCCAATTCCAAATATAATTTGTAAAATTGCTATTAATAGATTTAACATAGTTATTCCTTTTTTTGATATTTCTAAATATAATAAATATTTATAGATTGATAGTAATAATAAAAATTTTGATATCAAACAACTTAATCTAAATACTACGGAAAGAAGCCAAACAACTTAATACTAAACTAGATTTCTGATTTAAAGTAATAAGCTGGAACACCAGTCTCAGCAATACCACCATCTACAATAAAATTATGTCCCGTGATGAAATTTGACGCAGGCGAAGCCAAAAAAATTGAAACATTAACCACATCATCAACAGTACCATATCTATTTAATGGAGTTTTTACATGACCTTCATCCATCGTTAGTTTCATTGCATCTAAATTATTTTTATAAGCTCCTGTTAAATGATATCCTGGTGAAATTGCATTAACAGTTATTTTTGGAGCTAAACTTTGAGCAAATAATTGCATCATAGCAATTATACCAGCTTTACTTATAGAATATATTGGCGTTCCACCATCTACCCTTACACCTGCTATTGAAGCTGTATGAATAACTTTTCCAGCAAGGGGTTTAAAATTTTGTTTCTTCATTCTTCTCCCTATTTCTTTTGCTACTAACCATTGGCCCTTTAGATTAAGAGCTATTGTTTTATCAAAAATATCTTCTTTAACTCTAGTTATATCATAAAATCCAAATCCTCCTCCTGCATTGTTATTTAAAATATATATGTTATCAAATTCTTTGAACGCCTGTTTAGCCATTTCTAGAACTTGATCTGATTTTGTTACATCGCATAAAATTGGAACTACTCTTTGACTAGTTTCATTTTCTACTTTTTTAGAAGTCTCTTCTAATAGTTCTTCATTTATATCAACTAAGATTAAATCCGCTCCTCTTTGGGCGTATGCAAATGCAAATCCTCTTCCAAACCCAGAGGCGCCCCCAGTGATTAAAACTCCTTTTCCTTCCAGAAATTTATCATTCATTTTTAACATACACTATTTTCTTTAGATCTTTAGATTTGATTCAGCTAATAAATATTATTTTTTTTCAACTATATAAAACTATAAATTCTGATTTTGAAAAGTACTAAAACCAAAACTTTAATTATTCTACTGGTATTAAAAGATAATATAGAAATATCAAGTGAATCAAATATGGTTGATAAAGTAGTACCTTACTTAATTAATATGGGTGAAGTGACTCCCGCCCGAAGCCAAGCAGCCCTATTAAATGAATTAGCTATGGGATTAATTGATTGTATAAGTATATATGGTAAAAGTCTTAAAAAACTAGGAAAGATTTCAAAGATTTCAACCGCTTTCTGGCCAGTTCGTTTAATACCCCTAAGTGATACGAGAGCATGCGTCTGTAGTTATCTCTTGAATAAACAGGAGAAGTTAAGTGTAGGCGAGTTTGCTCAAATGCCACCAAGACCTGAAAATGTTATTAAAGGTGCAGATCCAGTCTCTTTCTTAAATTCATTGCAAACTTATAATAATACATATCTAAGACGTTCAAAGAACTTTAAGAGAGGTCTTGTAATTCAAGAAGCGTTGTTTAATGCAAGTGAAGTGGGATTTTTCCAGAATTTTTTCCTTAACCAATATAATTTAAGTTCACATTCAACACCCTATTTCTTATTAGAGGGAGGTTCCATCACTAAAAGTGTTAATCAAACAAAAATAGCATCAGAAATTCCTATTTATGTATCACAAAAAGATGTAAAAATGCTTGATACTTTTGGAGATGCTATTATAAAATTATGTGAAAGATGGGTAGAAAAAGGCGGGAAAGATGTAGATAAAATTAGAGATACTAAAGTAGACACAGGAGAAGAAGAAAAACAACTTGCAATCCTTAATAAGGAAATCCAAGCAGAAAAAGAACGAGAGATTGAAAAATCTCCAGAAGAATTAGTAAAATTAGGAAAATATAAAATCAATGATAAAACTGGAGAATTGAACAATAACCTCAGCTCAATCAAGAATAGTATTGATGGTTTGAAAAATGCAATTAATAATCGTGATCTATTCTTAGTAGAAGAAGGTTTGAAAGACATTAATGGAAAATATAGAGAATTAGGAGATTCTATCAGTAGGTATAATAACGAGATTGCTCAATTAAGAAAAAATGTTCAACGTGAAATCTCCGATCTTGAAAAAACAAAACAACAGAAAATAAGAGAATTGGAACGTAAAAAGGCTGAAGTTGAAAAGCAAATTGAAGCAAAACATAGTGGCCTTAGTAAAGATTTAACTTCTGCTGAAGATACGGTTGCTCAAATAAAAACGGAGAAACAATCTTGTTTAGATAATATTGAAGGTATTAAAGATAAAGAGATGACTGACGTTCAAAACTTTTTTAATAACTATACTCTTGAAATTAAGACTCAAAATGTTATTATCGGTATCCCTATATATATATTCTTCTTTACAGATCCAAATTCAAATCGAACTACTGAAAGAGCTCCTGTACTTCCTATATTGATTGACGGTGGTAAAAAAGTAGAAACAAAAGTTAAAGCGGGTTTCAGACAAAAATTAAGGGATCTAATGAATAAAGATAATGCAATGATAGAACTAGTTGAAACTCAATCTGATCAAAATAATTTGATGGAAACTAAAAATTTAGATACTCGTCTTGAGGATGCAATTAATGATTTAAGAATTCGTAAAATTTTAAGTAAGAAACAAGCTGAAATGGCAAAGGATATTATAGCTAACCTAGTTTGGTAAATTTAATTATTTATTTATTATTTCTTTTTCATTATTTCTAAAATTCAACATAATCCATTTTTTTTCCACAGCAATCAGGAACAGGTTGATATCCACACTCATCTGAACAACAACAAAGCAGATAATCATCTTTCAACATCATGGATTTATCACAACAAACGGGAACTGATCTTTCAGTACCACATATACTACAAACTAATTTATTCGACATTTTTTTCAACACCAAGAGATTTGTTTCTCTAAACATATCCAAATATTAAAGAAAGAAAAATTGATCCCTTATGGAATATAATTAGAGCAATCTTTCTATTTTCAAAGTAAAAGTAAAAATGACTTTACCCTTGTGAAACATTAGATTCAATAATTATGTTTAATAATTAATTGCTATAATATTAGAAAAAATGGAGAGAGATATTGTCGAATAAATTAAATCTTAACAATACATTCAAATTGTATGATGAGGCATTGAAATTAATCCCAGGTGCGATTTTAGGTATAAGGAGACCATATAATTTTGTGGAAGGAGAATATCCAATCTTTTTTGAATCCGCTGAAGGAGGGAAAGTAGTTGATGTTGATGGAAATGAGTACATTGATATGTTATGTGCTTATGGACCAATAATTATTGGACACAGAGAAGCAGAAATTGATAACGCGGTAATCGAGCAGATAGAAAATAAAGGGTTTTGTATGTCTTTAACCCAACAAGTTCAAAACAAACTAGCAAAAAAGTTAAGAGAATTGATACCATGTTGCGAAAAATTGGTTTTAATGAAAATGGGAACTGATGCAACAACAGCAGCAATAAGAGTAGCAAGAGCATATACAAAAAAAATAAAAGTTTTAAGTTGTGGATACCACGGTTGGTACGACGCTTTCAGTGAAGTTCATGGGATTGAAACAGGAATACCTAAGAAGCTGTTTGAAGATTTTTTTGAGTTTGAGTTTAATAATCTTGAAGCTGTTGAAAATTTATTTAAAAAAAATAAAGATGAAATCGCTGCTATTATTGTGAATCCAATTCATACACCAGGTGGGCGAGAAGTTGAGATGCCAAAACCAGGATTCTTGGAAGGTCTGCGTGAGTTAGCTAATGACAATAATGCTTTATTGATATATGATGAAATAAGAACAGGCTTTAGAGTAAATATGGGCGGGGCGCAAAAAATGTTTGGAGTGATTCCTGATCTTGCTGCATTTGGTAAAGCGATGGGAAATGGATACCCTATAAGTACCCTTGTTGGTAAAGAGGCATATATGGATGTGTTAGTAGAAAAAGTTTTCCTCAGTTCAACATTTTTTCCTAATAGTTTATCACAAATCGCTTCATTAAAAACTTTAGAAATTTTAGAGAGAGATGATGTATTAAACAATATTAAGGAAAAGGGAGAAAAATTCGCTAAACAAGTTAAAGATCATATTATTGATACTGGAGTTCCGTGTAAATTTACGGGGGGTCCTTGGATGCCATATATTACATTTGAACCTGATCCAAATTACGTATATAGGAAATTAAGGGAAGAATTTTATAGACAATTGATACGTCGAAAAGTTTTTCTTCAACCATACCATCATGGATATATCGCATATCGTCATACAAGTGATGATTTAGATTATGCATCAGAAATGGTTTTTGAGTCACTAAAAGAATGTAAAAAAGTAGTTAATTAATTTTTTTTTCTAATCTAATACTTCTAATTTTTTTATCTATGTACCACCACAAAACACCACAGGAGATACAGATAAACCAATTTACGATTAGTAACAAAAAGTTTATATAACTTTCATTAGTAGCGATTCCAAGAATATTAGCAATAGGTAATCCACCTAATGGTATCCATTCTGCACTATGAAGGATATATGATATACTAAAATAGATATCTTGAACTAAGTAGATATGGAATGTTGCACCACTTACAGTGGAGAAGATTTTAGCAATTTTTGTTTTAGGATTTTGCGGAATCAATTTCAATGCGATTAAAAATATAAACGCGGAATATAAATATGTTAGATAATTATAATCTCCTCTAATAATTTCTGCTCCATCAATAGCTAGACGAAAGCCAAAGAAATCCCAAGCAATCATATAGACTAGGATAATTGGGAATAAAATCCAGACAAAAATATTCTTCTTACTAAATAAATTATGATTTTTGGAGAACCAGATACCCATCCCTATTGCTGAAAGAAACAATAGAACATTATAACGTAAATTAAGTTCTAACAGAATGTTATGAATAGTTAACTCTCCAACAATAGAAAAGATAACTAAATGCATGAAAAATTCGATTATAAAGCATAAAATGAGAGATAATTTTGGCCACTTCGTAAAAGCTTTGTATAGAAGGGGCATAATCAATATTGATTGAAATAAAACAGGAATAAACCAATTACCGGGGCCTTCAAGAAGGGATTTTTGAAATAATATATATTCTAAAAACCAATTTTCATTAAAAGTGCCAGGAAAAGCAACACCAAGCAGAATAAACCCAATAATTGTGCCCACAAGATATAAAATGATATAAGGATAAATGTAACGCCAGAATTTCTTCTTAAAGTAACTCCAGGAATATAATTCTTTTAAGGACTTTTTACCATCTCTTGCAAAAGATTTCCCCATGTTAAATCCCATAATTATGAGAAACATTGGGATTGCAATCCGTTGCCAAAGTTCAAATCCTTTTCCCTGTAAATTCGCAAATGCAAGTGAATGGTCAATTATAACAAATAAAATCATAAATGCTTTCAGAACATCTATTTGAAAAAACCTGTTTTGCTCCTCTTTAAAATTATTTGACAATTCTGTAGTTAAGTCAATTTCATTCATTTCTTATAATTCCCCTGTCAAAAATTAAACATAAAAACGTTGAATCTTTTATAAAATGTACGATACATTTTTGTATAATTCTAATTAAGCTAGAAATGATTCAATCTTAACATTAATTAAATTTTAGGTTAACTGATCAAATTTAAAATAATAGAAATATTGATGATGTTATGGAGAAATTAATAATAACAGGAGCTATATGTGGAGCAGAGGTGACTAAGGAACACAACCCTAATGTGCCCTATACTGTTAAAGAAATTGGAAAAGAAGCTGAATTAGCTTATAAAGCAGGGGCAAGCATAATTCATCTGCATGTTAGGGAAGATAATGGGACTCCTACCCAAAGTAAGGAAAGATTTAAAATTTGTATTGAAGAAGTCAAACGAAGATGTCCGGATGTAATCATCTTACCTTCTACTGGTGGTGCTGTAGGAATGACTAACGAGGAAAGGCTTCAACCTATTTATTTAGAGCCTCCTCCTGAAATTGCTACATTAGATTGTGGAACGATGAATTGGATTGGAGAAGATGAGATTTTTGTAAATACTGAAAATACTATAATCCACTTTGCTGAAGAGATGAATTCACGTGGAATTAAATATGAGTTGGAATGTTTTGATAAAGGTATGGTTGATACGGCTATAAGATTACATCGTGAAGGGTATATTAAAGATCCAATGCACTTTAATTTTATGCTAGGGGTAAAAGGTGGTATGGGTGCTTCACCGAGAGACTTATTATTTTTAATAAATAGTATACCTAGGAACTCTACATTTAGTGTTGGAGCAATCGGAAAGCATGAATTTCCTATGATTACATTATCTATAATGATGGGAGGGCATGTGAGAGTTGGTTTTGAAGATAATCTCTATTTATCGAAAGGAAAATTAGCAAAATCCAATGGAGAATTAGTTGAAAAGGTTGTTAGGATCTCAAAAGAATTAGGGAGAGATATTGCTACGCCTGATGAAGCACGTAAAATTTTAGAAATCAATTATTTGGAGAGGTAGATAGAAATGATGTATAAACAATTGGCAAAATATTATGATTTAATATATTCATGGAAAGATTACAAAGGAGAAGTTAATAGGATTAAGGAATTAATTAAGAAGTATAAAAAATCTGAAGGTGATAAATTACTGGATGTTGGTTGTGGAACAGGAAAACATTTAGAATATTTTAAAGATGTGTTTTCTTGTACTGGGACTGATATTAATGCAGAAATGCTAGAGATTGCTAAGGAAAAAGTTAGTGGTGTAATTTTCATGCAAACAGACATGATAAGTATGGATCTTAAAAAAGAGTTTGATATATTATTATGTTTGTTCAGTTCTATAGGACATGTAAAAACATATTCTAATTTGAAAAAAACGATTCTAAACTTTTCAAATCATTTAAAAAAGGGTGGTATTGTAATTATCGAACCATGGTTTACAAAATCAACCTTCGATGCTGGACGTCCTGGAATGACCACATATAATGCAGAAGATATTAAGATTGCTAGATTAAATTCTACTAAAACAGAAAAGGACATATCAATCTTGGAGATGCATTATTTAATTTGTGAAAGAAATAAGGATGTTGAGTATTTAGTCGAAAAACATGATTTAGGGTTATTTGAGATTGATAAATTCATAGATTTTATGACTAAGGCAGGATTAAAGGCAGAATTTTTAAAAGATGGCTTAATGAAAGAAAGAGGTCTTTATATAGGATTAAAATTATAGAAAGAAGGTGATGTTATGAAAAAGGGATCTAAATACGGTACTCATAGAGTAATCGAACCTGAAGGTGCTTTACCTCAACCAGCTATCAAGATTTCTAATGATATGGATATATATGATAATGAAATTTTAATAGATGTAGATTATTTAAATATTGATTCAGCTAGTTTTACTCAATTAAAAGAAGAAGCAAAAGGGGATATTGAAAAAATTAAGAATAAAATAATTAAAATTGTTGAAGAAAGAGGTAAAATGCAGAATCCAGTAACTGGTTCTGGTGGAATGCTCATGGGGCGTGTTGAGGAAATAGGTGATTTATTACAAGATAAAATTGATTTAAAAATAGGAGATAGAATCGCTACATTAGTTTCACTTTCATTAACACCACTTAAAATAGATAAGATCCTAAATATTCAACCTGAAATTGATAGAGTAGAAATTGAAGGAAAAGCAATTCTTTTCGAGAGTGGAATATATTCTAAGCTTCCTGAAGATATCGAAGATACATTAGCATTAGCTGCTCTTGATATCGCGGGGGCTCCAGCACAAGTAAAAAATATTGTAAAAGAAGGCGATGTTATCTTGATCCTTGGCGCTACTGGAAAATCAGGGTTAATGTGCTCCTATATGGCAAAAAAAATGGTTGGTAAGAGAGGAAAAGTTATTGGTCAAGCCAGAAATGAAACTCGAGCTAAATTTCTTAGAAATACGGACTTTTGTCATGAGGTTATCATCGGTGATGTTCTTAATCCTATCAATATATTAGAAGAGACTGTAAGTGTGAATAATGGGCAAGAAGTTGACATTTCAATCAATTGTTTAAGCATACCAAACACAGAAATGGCAAGTATTCTTCCAGTTAGAGATGGAGGAATTGTGTACTTTTTTTCTATGGCCACAAGCTTTACAAAAGCCGCTTTAGGTGCTGAAGGGGTGGGAAAAGATGTTACAATGATAATTGGTAATGGATATACAAAAAATCATGCACAAATTACTCTAGATTTAATAAAAGAATCAGACATGTTAAGAAAAATCTTTAAAGAAAAATACATAAGATAACTTTTAAGAAGAATTTCTCTAGTATCCTTCTTCTAGATTTATGATATTAAAAGGTTTTTCACCCCGGATAAATCTATTAACGTTATCTAGAAATGGTCTAAGATCTGTCAATAACGCATCTGATTGCCAAGCTCTATGAGCGGTCATAATAACATTCTTTAATTCATGAAAGGGAAATTTAGATGGGTAGCATGGTAAAGGTTCTTGTTTTTCGCTTCCTCTAACCTCTGGATAGTTGTACCAAACATCTATTGCAGCCCCCCTAATTCGCTTGTCTTTCAAGGCAGTGTATAACTTTTCTTCATTAATAGTGACACCACGTCCCACATTAACAATTATCACACTTGGTTTCATAACATCAAATTCAACTTTATCAAGAAAATTAATTGTTTTTTTGGTTAAGGGGAGAGTATTAATAATAATATCAGCTTGTCTAATAGCTGCTAGTTTTTCTTCAGGTGTAAAAATCTCAATATCAGGGTCATCACATTGTCTAGTTCTTTTCACTGCAATATAATTCATTTCAAATGGTTTACACATTTCTTTAAAGATAATGGCGATATTTCCATAACCCAGAAATAAAATAGTTTTCCCAAATAGAGTAATGGCGGGATATTGAGTATAATCCCAATTTCCCTCTCTTAGAAGCTGATCATTCGTGTTTAAGTTCTTTGCTATTGAAAGTAAAAGAGCAAAACCATATTCAGCAATAATTTTGGAGTGAGTATGTGAATTACAGAGAAGCGCATTTTTATTCTTATAAAAATCAAAATTATAGTCTTCTAAGCCAGTTGCGAATGTTTGATGCATTTTGAGGTTTTTGTATAAGTTAAATTCCGTTTCATCGATCTTAGGGCCTATAAGTACCTCTATTTCATTGATAATATATTCCCTCCCTTCATTTTTAATCTCGTCATAAAAGATTAAATCCGTATTTGGTTCAATTAACTGCCTAATACCCGTTTTAGTACGTTCTTTCGAAAAAAGAAATTCTAATTCTGCTCTTGGTTTTATCAGAACTTTCATAATAGTAGTTATTATTAAATTAATATAAAAGTATATCAAATAATACATAGAAAAGTAAATAATACTAAAACTCATTTAGAATTCATTACTCTTTTTTACAATAACATTTAACGGAGTTTAAAATAGTATCTCCGCAGGGACATTCTATTGGGTGCCCATACTTTTCACAAATTTTATTGATTACATCACATGAGAAAAGTAAATTGAATTTTTCACACTCTGAATGAGCAACCTTTGGATTCATATTAAATTCATTGATTAATAAAATTTCAAGGAGTCGTGCATGACGAACTAATTCTATAGCAAGTTCTTTTCCTTTATTAGATAGAAAAACGGGTCTGTAACGCTCATAAATAACATTTCCTCCATCTTCTAGCCTTTTTATACTGCTTCCCACGGTTGAGTGAGGAATTCCCAGTTTTCTTGCAATTTCACCTACTTTCATGGCATTAGAACGATGTAAAACCTTTAAAACTTTATAATCTAAATCTAACATGATAAATAAAAATTAGTGGCTATGGGGTCCAATTGATAAAACTAATATCATTACGAGAATGCCTGTAACAACCAAAATTATCTGTTTAATTATTTCTTTTGTCTCAGTTTTTTCATGAAGTTGAGGAGTTAAATCTGATAATGCAATATAAAGAAAACTTGCTGCTGAAATCGCTAAAAATATTGGTATAGTTGTTTCAAAAATATCTAAAACAAAATAACTTATGATTGCTGCTGGTATTGTTGCTGTACTTGATAATAAATTATATAAAAGAGCCTTTTTCTTTGACATTCCATCATGCAGTAATATAGCAAAATCTCCAGTCTCCTGAGGAATTTCATGCATAATAATAGTAATACCGGCAGCTAAACCTACACCAAAATTGGCAAGAAAAGCTGCAGCTATTACAATTCCATCCGTAAAATTGTGAAAAGCATCTCCAATTAATACTAGAGGGCCAGTAGCATGAGTATGAATTTCACAATCATCAACTTGGCAGTTTCTCCATATTAGAAATTTTTCTAAGAAGAAGAAAAAAAGTAATCCTCCTAAAATAACTATTGAAACTAGATGAGGTTCTCCGGCATATTCAATAGCTTCAGGAATCAAACCCATTAATGCTGCTGTTAATAAAGTTCCTGTTGCAAATGAGAGTAATGAGGTTACTAATTTTTTTTGCACCTTTTCACCTATTAGAATGAAAATTGAAGCTGCTAATATTGCACCTACACTTCCTAAAACACTAAACAAAATAATCCAAATTAACATTCAAGTATTTACCTCTATGATTAATATTATTGAATTTACGAATGATCGTAAATTATAATATTTAAAATTTTGCATATTTAAAATAAGATAAATTTAAAAAATTAATAAAAAAATTACTAACTATCTTTCAATTGTTAGTTTTGGTTAAAAATTTAGAGACATGCATTCTTAAAATACATCATTTCAATTTTGAATATGTTTCTAAGCCTCTTAATTAAAATTCTGAAAATTTACATAAAATATTTGAAGAAAAACATTTTTAATTAATTGTTTAATCAAGTCAAATATTATAACTATAATTGAGTTAAAATATGAAGGTTAATAGACGAAAAGGATTATTTGGACATGTGAGCGACGAGAATTGGAAGGATTGGCGCTGGCAAGTCAAAAATAGGATTATAACTTTGGAAGAACTTAAAAAATATATTACCTTAACAAAAGAAGAAGATGATCCTAGAATTTTACAAGAATATAGGATGGCAATTACTCCTTATTATTTATCTTTAATTGACCCAGATGATACTTATGATCCTGTTAGAAAACAAGCAATTCCCACAACTTACGAGTTGGATAGATATATTGGTGACCTTGAAGATCCATTGAGTGAAGATATTGATTCTCCCGTTGAAGGATTGACGCATCGTTATCCTGATAGAGTACTATTTTTAGTAACAGAGAAATGTTCAATGTATTGTAGACATTGCACAAGAAGGAGATTTGCTGGTCATCACGACATGGCGCCTCCACAATCACAAATAGATGCCTGTATAAAATATATCCAAGAAACACCTTCTATTAGGGATGTATTATTATCTGGAGGTGATTCCTTATTAATGTCTGATAAAAAATTAGAAGATATCCTAATACAATTAAAAGGAATTCCTCATGTAGAAATAATTCGAATAGGATCTAGAACTCCTGTTACAAATCCCTTTAGAATTACTCCAGAATTATGTGAAATGTTAAAAAAATATCAACCTATTTGGTTTAATACACACTTTAATCATCAAAATGAAATCACAGAAGATTCTACAAGAGCATGTGAAATGTTGGCTGACGCAGGAATACCTCTTGGAAATCAATCTGTTTTATTGAGGGGAGTAAATGATTGCATTCATATAATGAAGAAGTTGGTACAAGAATTGGTAAAAATAAGAGTAAGACCATATTATATTTACCAATGCGATCTCTCTATGGGATTAGGTCATTTTAGAACAAGTGTTGCTCAGGGAATTGAAATTATTGAAGGTTTGAGAGGTCATACATCAGGTTTGTGTGTACCAACATTTGTAGTTGATGCTCCTGGAGGAGGTGGAAAAATTCCTGTGATGCCAGATTACACAATTTCCCAGGGAAATAAGCGTGTTGTACTTAGAAATTTTGAAGGAGTTATTACAACTTACGAGGAACCGGAAAACTATGTGCCTAATTGTCATTGTGAAAATTGCGAAAAGCAAATTGGAGTTAGTGCATTACTGAGTGGCGAAAAGATTACCATTGAACCTTCAGATCTAAAACGAAAACTAAGAAGGAAAAAACTAACCAAGTAAAATTTCTCAAAAACTGATATATACATTAAGTATAGAATAATCTCAATTATTGGTCTCGCGAAAAATGTTAGCAAAACTACTACCCTCAATTATATTATAAAGTGTAATCACAATGTACGAAGAACCAGAAACCTATGTTCCCAACTGCCATTGTGAAGACTGTGAAAAGTGAATTGGTGTTAGTGATTTATTGAGCGGCCAAAAAGTGACTATTGAACCTGCAGATTTAAAAAGAAAGTTAAGAAGAAACAATTCAAGTAAGTAAAAATTCCTAAGATTTGTAGTAAAAATTACATTTACTTTAATATCTAATCTAAATAGTGAGATCTTCAACTTTTTTCTATGATCGAAAAGGTTTAATTACTTAGACTCTTACTTTTGAAACATGGATGCTGAAAACTCTAGTTTTTTTAATTTTATTATAGTTGGTGCCGGACCTGCTGGACTAACAGCGGGAATTATAGCAGCAAGACTTGGTTTTACATCAATAATTTTAGAAAAGGGAAGACTTGCTGGGCCGAATCCACGTGGTGAAGGAATGGCTCATATGCCAATCGTTGATGAAATATTGGGAGAGGGATTTTTACCTTCTATAGGTTTTAAATCGAATGGTGGTAGGGTGTGGCATTCACCTAATGATTTACAGATTACTACTACATATAAAGGGTATGATCATTATTTCTTTGAATGGAGAGAATTTATTGATCGATTCACTGAAGTTGCGAACGATTTAGGTGTAAAAATATCGTTTAACTCCACCGTTATTGAACCAATTGAAAAGCATGGAATAACGCTCGGCGTGAAGTATAAAAGTATGGATGGTCAAATTCAAGAAGTATTTGGTAATGCTGTATTAGATTGTAGCGGGTTTAAAGGAGTTATCGGTAAAAGATATGGAATAGATTATGCAAAAATGAATTGCCCGATAATTAAATGTCTTATTAGTAACGCAAATTTTGATATTAAAGAAAATCCTGACTTAGAATTCTATTTTATAGGAAATGGAGATCTAGGTTACTCACTTAACTTTCCCCCTTGCGTGGCATACTTCTTTCCTTTAGAAAATAGAAGAGCTGAAGTTGGATTAATGTTAAGAATGGCACAAGTTCCCAATATGAATACAGTGAAGATACCCAATAATGAGGAGATCTTAAGAGTTTGGAATGAAATAAAACAAAATTATCCTGGGTTTAGTGTGTTTTTTAAGAATTGTAATATCGATTATGAAGAAATTACTTCTTTACCTAATGCGAAAATGGCTGAAAAGTTCGTTCCTAATCCTGGTGTAGTTTTACTGGGAGATAGCGCCGGATTTGTAAACCCATTTGGTTCTTCCGGACTCTTTTATTCTATGGAAATGGCGAAATTTTGGGTTAGTATGATCACTCAAGATTTAGAAGCTTTAATAAAACTTAATAAATCTAAAATAGACATCAATGAAAACTTATGGACTTTCAATAAAATTGAGAAGTACACCATAAAATTTGAAGAACAAGATGTATATAAGGAAGTAAAAAATATGTACAATCTAATTGGTGCATTTGAATATAAAATATTTAACCGGTTACGTACATCCGATAAAATTAATAAGAAATGGGATTATATTGCTTCCCTTTTAAATCAAGCTTAATCTCGATACTAAACAATTCTTTTTGGAATTGTTATGAATGGAAAAAATAGATTAAGTCTAATTTTAAACAATATCTAACATTTATATAATTAAGATTTATTTCTCTTATTATCAGTATCATATCACTTTTTAGCGAGAAAATGGACTTCATGACAAATTTTTTGAATGAAATTAGTAAGTATAGAATTATCTCAATTATTGGCCTCGCGAAAAATGTCAGTAAAACTACTACTCTAAATTATATCATAAAGAATTTAAAAGGTTATAAACTTGGTTTGACTTCTATAGGAAGAGATGGAGAAAAATATGATGTGATTACACAGTTGCCTAAACCGCGAATACTGATAAAAAAAGGTACAATTGTAGCAACGGCTAGACAGAGTTTTGAAGCAAGTGAAGTCAAAATGGAAATTTTAAAGAAAACAGAATTTAACACTCCATTAGGGGAAATTTTAATATTAAAGGCAATTAATGATGGTCTTATCGAATTAGCAGGTCCTTCAATTAACAAATATTTACAAGAAATATGTCTAGAATTAAAAAATCTAGGTTGTGATTTGATTCTCATCGATGGTGCTTTTGACAGGAGATCATTCGCAACTCCTATTATATCTGACGCTACAATACTTTCAACAGGTGCTTCTGTATCAGAAGATATGCAAAATGTTATTAATTTAACAGTTCATACAATCGAATTATTAAATTTAGAACGTGAAGGAGATAAAGTAATAAGAGACATCTCACATGAGATACTAAGAAAATCAAATGTGGGAATCATAGATAATAGAAACTCTATAAAATTTCTCGATATTTTAACTTCTTTAGATGCAGCTAATGACATTTCTAGTGCTCTTGATGAAAATTCAAAATATATTGTAATAAAAGGTGCACTCACCGATAAGTTATTAGAAGATTTAATGAGTCTTACTGACAAATATAAAGGATTAACCTTTTTAGTGGAAGACCCTACCAAACTTTTCTTAAGTAAAAAAATTAAGAACAAGTTACAAAAAAAAGGTGGAATTCTGAAAGTTTTGAATCCCATAAATGTTATTGCTGTTACTATAAACCCAACTTCTCCATTGGGATATGAATTTGAAAAGAATGTCTTTTTAGATTTAATGAAAAAAAATCTTGATGTTCCCGTGTTTGATCTCGGAGCAAATTAATAATTTATAATAAAAATTTGAAAGTAAATATAAAAATTTGAAATTGTGAAAAAATTGACTGAAATTCGTATGCAATTAGAAAGTAAATTGAATTTAAATTTTTCATTAGTGCGAAAGGCTAGAGGTACAGCTAAAAAAATCGCATTTGAGACCCAAAAATTTATTGATAATCATACTACAACAGCTATCGAAAGAACAGTTTGTAGATTGCTAGGGATAGATGGTATGGATGAATTTGATGTACCACTTCCTAATATTGTTGTGGATAATATTAAACAAGGGAATCATCTTGGTATTGGGATTGCTACTCATATTGGCAATGCTATTCTACACACTAATCTATCTCCACAAGAAATTGCAGAAAAAATTAGTAAAGAAGAATTAAATTTATCAGAATTACCATTAAGAGGGATTTCTGAAATAAAAGCAACAATTAATCTCATTGCTCAAGAGACATTAATAAAAGTATCTCAAAATAAAAGAAAGAGAGAAAAACTACTTCAAAAATATGGTGATAAAGAGGGCCCATTAATATATGTTATTGTGGCTACAGGAAATATTTATGAAGATGTTGTTCAAGCTCAAGCAGCAGCAAGACAAGGTGCTGACGTAATTGCTGTCATTCGATCTACTGTCCAAAGTCTACTCGATTATGTGCCTTATGGTGCAACTACTGAAGGATTTGGTGGAACTTATGCGACTCAAGAAAATTTTCGACTTATGAGAAAAGCTTTAGATGAAGTAAGTGAAGAATTAGGCAGATATATTAGATTAACTAATTATTGTTCTGGATTATGTATGCCAGAAATTGCAGCTATGGGTGCTTTTGAAAGGCTGGATATGATGCTTAATGATGCTCTTTATGGGATTCTATTTAGAGATATCAACATGAAAAGAACAATAATTGACCAGTATTTTTCGAGAATGATTAATGCTTATGCGGGAGTAATAATTAATACTGGCGAAGACAATTATCTTACTACTGCTGATGCTTATGAAGCAGCTCATACGGTCCTAGCTTCTGAATTTATAAATGAGCAATTTGCCTTACTTGCTGGATTAAAAGAAGAGCAAGTGGGTTTAGGACATGCTTTTGAAATGAATCCTGATTTGGAAAATGGTTTTTTATATGAATTAGCTCAAGCACAGATGGCACGTGAGATTTTTCCGAATAGCCCACTTAAATTCATGCCTCCAACAAAACATATGACAGGGAATATATTTAAGGGCCATATTCAAGATGCTCTTTTCAATATGATAACAATAATGACAAATCAAAGGATACACCTCCTTGGTATGTTAACAGAAGCAATACATACTCCTTTCATGTCAGATAGAGCTTTATCTATTGAAAATGCTCGCTATATATTCAACAATATGAAATCTATTAGTGAAGAACTAGTATTTAAGAAAGGGGGAATAATGGAAACACGAGTTGATGAGGTGCTAAATAAAGCATATAATTTGTTAAAAGAAATCGAAAAACAAGGTTTATTTAGAACAATTGAAAAGGGAATCTTTGCTAATATTAAAAGACCAATAGATGGAGGTAAAGGATTAGATGGTGTATTTAGAAAAGAGCCTGACTATTTTAATCCATTTATTGATCTTATGATTAAAGAATTAACAAAAGGAGGGTGTTAAAATGGGAGATCCATATTCTATTGAAAAGGAAGTACTTGATAAGGATCTTGATTTAACAAGAATTAAACCATATGGAGATACAATGAATGATGGAAAAATACAAGTAAGTTTTACTCTTCCTATTAATCATGATGAAAAGGCAATTAAAGCAGCTAAAGAACTCGCAGAAAAAATGGGGTTAAAAGATCCAGAAATTGCTTATTTATCAGCATTAGACAAAGGATTTACATTTTTTGTAATCTATGGAAAGTCAATTCATACAATCAATTATACTAAAATTAAAATAGATACTGTAGAAGTTGATGTTATGTCAAAGGAACAGATTAATTCATTTATCAAAGAGAAAATTGGACGTAAGCTAGTTATACTTGGGGCATCTACGGGTACAGATGCTCATACTGTAGGAATTGATGCTATTATTAATATGAAAGGTTTTGCTGGTCATTATGGTCTTGAGAACTATGAAATGATCAAGGCTTTCAATTTAGGTAGTCAAGTTTCGAATGAAGAATTTGTTAAAAAAGCAATTGAACTCAACGCTGATGTTTTACTTGTTTCCCAGACAGTTACACAGAAAGATATACATGTAAAAAATCTAACTCAATTAGTTGATCTTCTGGAAGCGGAAGGAATAAGAGATAAGGTTGTCCTTATTTGTGGTGGTCCTAGAATAAATAATGAATTAGCAAAGGAATTAGGATATGACGCTGGTTTTGGTCCAGGGACTTACGCTGAAATAGTAGCATCTTTTGCTATAAAACAACTGGTTAAAAGAAATATCTTATAAGTCTCAAAATTTTTTTAAAGAAGTTTTGATATTCAAACAAATTTGCATTTTTTATGATTAGACTTATAAGAAAGCTTCTATAATTATTTTGTAAATTCTTTCATTACCATATGGGTATTAGAAGCTGTGATTCCATCAATCATATCGATTTTATTTGCAAATATCTCATATAATTCCTCAGGTGTTTCTACTATTATTTCAGCTAAAGCATCATAATCCCCTGTTAAAGACAACACTTTAGTGATTTGGGGAATCTTTTTCAATTCTTCAATTACAGGTTTTATTACACTGATACCTAACTTACATAACATGATTGCCTTTATTGCCATATCTTAAGCCATCTCTCATTTAATAAGTTTGTGTTTTAATAACTTTATTAATAAATAAAATCTCAATATCTTCAATATCTTTTAAAGGTTTCAATCTGATATTGATGAGTCTATAAAAATCTTTTATAGAACTTATTTTTACTTTTAATAACAAATCATGAGTTCCAATTAAGACAAATATCGATGTTATTCCGTAATATTTAAAAATACGTAAGGCTGTTCTATCAGTTGAACCTTTTTTCAATCTCACTAATATTACTGCTTGAACTAAATTCTTAACTTCATGAGAATATCTAAATACGAACGTAAAAACTAATAAAAATATTATAATAATCAATAATTCAAGAGGAAAATACTCGTTGACTAAAATTACTGAAAAAATAATGGAACCCATAGGATCTATTAAATTTAAAATACTACTCCATTGACTATAAGTTAAATCTGTGGATTTCCAATTAACATTTGCTACAAAAATTAATAGATATGGGATAATTGTTGAAAAAACTATCAAAAAAATTAATTCCCATCTACCTAAAATTAAAAATAAACTTCCAAACTGAGCAAAAAAAGTTGAAATTTCATTGGTTAAATCAGTTTCGATTGGTAATACATATATGAATAGTAATATTGGGATCATACAAATTACCCCAATTAAAAAAGATATTGACATTTTAATGAGAAATCGAGGTATTTTGTAATTCTTATTTTTATTAATTATTTTAATTTCTTCTCCTGAATATGCATCTCTATTTATGACAATGTAGAGAAAAGAAATTGATATACTAAAAATGAGTAAATAAATTACCCCATTTAACATCAGAGGCCTACCTTGTAATGCGGCTCCTGTACTACCCACAAATACCAAGATAATAATAGAAAAAAATAAAATTATGATATAAAGTACCTTAAAGATGTCAAATTTCTCAAAATTCACCCCTTTTTCATAAAAAGCAATAAAAATGACACTTAAAAGAAATCCTATCATCGTAAATGTAATTGAAGTAGTCTTTAAGGTTAAAAAGAAAAATATAATGTTAAGAATTATACCAAAAAACCCTAAATAAAAGTAATATGTGATATTTTTTATGTCAAAAAATCTTCTATTCTTATGTAATAAATTTTTAAATAGAAATCTAAATGATATTGATGCATTGTGTGATATTCTATTATTAATTATTACAAGTATAATAGCTATAATTAATAATGCAAATCCAGAAATAAGAAATCTTAAAAAAATCACCATTAAGATGGATATTTCTAAAAATAAATCTTCTACAATTACTGGAATAAAGCTCCATAGTAAATTTGCCAAAATTATATTAATAATCAGCTTGTTTTGCATAGTTCTAGCTTATTTGTTGAAATAACTTAACACAATTATATCATAAAAAATGAGTTGTTTATTATATAATTATAGGCTAACAAAAGAATGCAAGGCAGATCCAATTCCTAAAGCATTGGATATAACCGCAGCGAAAAATATTTGTATAATATTAAAAGAACTTAGCACTACCGCAGGAAAATTATGAGTATGCTCATAAATTAAGGTATTCTGAATAATTACAAATAAAAACATAAAATAGGTAAATAGAACTGATGGAAAAAAAGACCATGTCTGAGTTAAAAACATGAGAGTGATTTGAATAATAACAGCAATAATTATTATAGCTCTTCGTTTAGATTTTTCATTCAGAAATGATAAATTCGGATAGATTAGCTTCCTGTAAAGAAGCTCCATTGAGAATAAAATAGGTAGAGCAATCTCAGTTAATACATAGTTGATATAGTTTGAAGGCCACATAAAAGCAAATGGATATGAAAATGAAAATGTTAAGTATATTATAATAAAATAGAAAGAACAGGCAAATGAATAAAGAAAAATTCTTACAAGACGTTTATTTTGAATCTTAATATTTCTTATATTAATTTTAAACTTCAACCTAATTTGCTGTTTTTTATCTAGATAAAACAGGACAAATCCAAAGGAAAATGATAAAGTTATGCTTGCAATTAAAAATATGATCATAAAAAATAATGCTCCATCCAGGAACGGTGATTGTGGTAATGGTGCTGATGGATAAGAAATTAGAAAAAGAATTGAAACTACAAGAAAGTAAATTGTGAAAAACATTGAATAAATGAAATGTTTCAACCGAAGTTTGGAAATGATAAACTCTTTAATATTAGATTTCTCTTCTTTTTTCATAAGTTTCCTAAAACGAATACTTAAGGTCCCTATTAAATAAATCAATGTAATTATAAGTGAAGCGTAGAAAATACCTATCAAACCAAAATAATATTCAAATAATAACCAATTTATAACAAATGCTCCAGAGTAAAGACCTATCTTAATTAGTTTTATGCTTTGCTTAACTTTTTTAAAAGAGTGCTTCTTTTTTGATTTGACAGTTATTTCTTCTTTTTCCTCTAATGTAAAATATTTTGAGGTATATGAAGTTAAAGATAATACTATTGCGATTAATATTCCAAGCGTTAGAAATAGAAATATATAATTAATCATGAAAGAAACACGAATTGGCCCATTCAATGTTTCAGAGTTAAAAAAATGGGCTTCGAACCAATTTATAGATTCAATAATTACTCCATCTGAAAATAGCTGGTGACCTCCTCCTATTAAGACCCCTGTTACAGGAATTACAGTACAATTTGTTAATAATTGAGCTTGTATGGCATTTTCAGTAAAATCTAAAACTTCATCATTGACATGCATGATAATTAAAAGATTCTCTGAATTTGTCATATTTAGTATAGAAACAGGAATATAAGCAATCCAATCTGGATCGGTAATTCCTAACAGGGATGGATCGAAGTTAACAGCTGGAGCCCATGCGACTGTTACCTTGAATCGATCATCTAACGCTTGGTTCATTAAGACAACCATCCCTCCAAGTGAATGACCGATTAGACCAATCTGAGAGGTATTTACATTTGAGTAAAATGGCATTGTCTCCAATTTGTCTAGCAACCTAGAACAGTCTTGGGCTACTGCTGGAATATTTTCAATTGGAACCATATTATTAATGCTACCAGTACTCTCTCCGTGTCCTTGATAATCTAATGCTGCTAAATAAAAACCACGTTTAGTGAGTTCAATTGGAATTCTAAGATCAAAATCTCTCTGGCTTCCAATGCCGTGGCAATAAATAATCAAAGGCCTATTTTCCTGAAAGGCAAGAGGCTTTGATGGATAATATAAATTTGCATATAGTGTTGCTCCAGCTGATTGAAATTGAACACGTTCATACCTCGAATAGCTTACCGATTTATTTACAAATAAAAATGTGAGCGAAAATGTGAGACATAGAATTAAAATACCTATTTTTCTAAGAAACTTAAGATCTTTTTTTTCCATTCTTACTTTATTTTTGCTTTTATACTATTTAATTTTTAGAATATTTCTTTATAATAATTGAAATTAAAAATAATATCAAATTTAATTTTTAACCTGAGATAGTGAAATCTTTAAATGCTATCGCGGGAACCATTCCAAATGGTGTTAATTTAGTTTCATTCCCTAAAACAAGAATTTGGTTAAACGCTTTGTACATATTACCTGCCATAGATAATGGTTCTAGAGGTTCTTTTATCTCCCCATTTTCTATTTTATAACAATTCGGAGCTACAATCGAGAAATCTCCGGAAATTGGATCAGAAGTATGCAAACCTAATAAAATATCTTCCACTAATATCCCATTATTTATATCAGAGGCTATATCATCAATTTTTCTCTTTCCTGGAACAACAGAAATTGAATTAGGTGAAATTTTTGGTAGAGATTCATATGATTGAGGGCCACTCCTTTTTGCATTACCAGTATTTTTAGTCGAAGAAATATTACAATAATACTGGTTAAAAATAAAATTCTTCAAAACTCCTTTATCTATTATTAGAGTTGTTTTACGGGGGAAACCCTCATCATCAATACCAACCATATTTGGATCTCCAGCCATTTGACCATCATCATATATTGTTAAAGAAGGTACTCCAACTTTTTCACCAAGTCTTTCAGCAAATACGCTTCTTCCCTCAATAACACTTTGACCATTTATACTATTACTTAATCCTGCGTTCATAAATTCGCTAGCGGCTAAACTATTAAGTATTACGTTCATCTGTCCTGTTTTTTCTAAAGATTTTGAATTTAATAATTTAACAGCTTTTTTAGCAGCGTATTCCCCTATTCCTTTAAATTTAGGGGCACCTCTCCCCACTAAGAATCCAACTCCTGTCTTAGTTTTTAATTTTTCAGACGCTACAACATAAGCTTCAATTATTCCAAAAGTAGTTCTACTTGTTTTTGCTAATCCTTCGGTATTTCCAACTGCAAATGCACTATACCCTATGGATATCATACTATCGATAGATGAAACGTGTGAATCATAATCTTTAGCTTCTTTAGAAATTGAATTAACACCATTAACAATTTCTTCACTACTAATTTCAAGCACAGATGTATCAATTATTCCATTTTTACCTATTTCTGATGTTTGGACAAAATTACTCCAACGATTATCTTCATCAGGAAGAGTTTTAGAGATACTCAAAGCTGATTTTATCGCAAAATCTACAGCAGAATCAGTAATTCCTGAAGCAGAAGCAAATCCAATCTTTCTACCTGTCAAACAACGACAGCCTACCCCAATATTTCCTCCTTGAGTAGCATCAATCATCCCACCTCTTAGTTTAACATTTAGCGAGCGTGAATTAGTAGCATATAATTCAAGAGCATCAATACCCAAAGATTTACTGAATTTTAAACCTCGTTCAATACGAGCGAGGAGATCAGATTCCCAGTCATCAAAATCTGAAGTCACTGTTATTGCTCACCCCCAAAACGAACATTATCAATTATCAGCTTTGGTCCTCCAATACCACAAGGCAATGGGGCTTGCCCATCTTTACCGCACCCACCAAAAAATGAACTGAATATTTCTAGATCTTTAGTCGCACCTCGTATATTCTTTAGTAACTCTAGAATATTCCCTGATAGTGCCACATCTTTTAAAGGATACTGTTTCTCTCCATTTTCAACCCAATAACCTTTGAGGGCTTGAAAAATAAATGAACCGTCAAATTCCGTACTCCCTCCTAAACTTTTAATAGCATAAATACCTGTATCTAATTGTTTTAATGCTTCTTCCTCAGTTAAATCTCCTGGTGTAAAATAAGTATTTTTCATTCTTGGTATAGGAGCAAATGTAAAATTTACAGCCCTAGCATTACCTGTAGGTTCTACTTTTAATATTTTTGCTGTTGCTCGTGAATGTAAAAACTCCTTCAGTATTCCTTTTTCAATGAGAACAGAGCGCTTTGTTTTGACTCCTTGATCATCATATGGTAACCATAATCCCTTCAATGTATAATCTGTATGGAGAACACCCTCATCTATAATAGTAACATATTCAGAACCTAAAGTTTCTCCTAATTTATCGTGAAGTGGACTTCCTTTTGAAATGATAAAATCTCCCTCAGTTAAATGACCAAAAGTTTCATGGGCTAGAACACCAGCTAGAATATTCTCACAAAGTACTGAAAACTTTCCTGCAGGTGCTGCTTTTGCCGTCATCTTTTCTTTAGCCATCAGAGCGGCATTCTTTCCAATATCTTCAGGTGTAGAATCTTTATTTTTAAAGTATTCCAGTCCAGTTGAACCATTTTTTGCTTCATACCCAGTAGCTAAATCTCCTTGTTGATTTTTACTTGTTACAATACATATTAATTCAAGAAGGAGTGGATTCCATTGAATTTCTGTTCCTTCAGAATTTGTAAATATTTTCTCTCCTGATAACTCGCCATACATTAGTTTTAATGAAGTTATGTTTTCACCATATTCTTTAGCAGAAATTTCTCCTCTCTTCAATAATTCCATTTTTTCATCTAAATCACTCAACCAAGCTGGTTCTTTTATGTTAAGTTTAAGATTCAACTCAGTTGTGGGCTGTAAAGGCTCAATTTCTAATTTGATATTAATAGCGTGGGAACTTGCTTTTGCAATCCCCAATGCATCATTAGCCGCCTGTTCTAATATTTTTGATGATAGATCAGCTGAAAATGCATACCCTATCGCTCCTTTATAATATACGTTAAAACCAACTCCAGCTCTTTTAATTGTCTTACATTCTTCAATTCTCTCATTTTCTTTAACGATTGTCCTGGTTAAGAGCTCATCATAACGTGCATCGACAAAATCAGCACCTTTCGATTCAATTTTTGAGATGATTGTCTGTAATTTATCAAACATTTTATCACCTATTTTAATTAGATTTCTAAGTTTCTAATGTTTTTTAATTCTATCTATTTAATTTTATTATAAATGCTTTTCTTAAAATCCCATTTTCTTCCCAAATTTATAAAGAGAACATCTAAATTTTTAATGAATCTGTCCATATAATTAAGTAGAATAGTATATAAAGAAAGAAAAGTGAAATTATATGCCAACTTCGAAAGAATTTATTGAAATGGATAATAAATATGCTGCTCATAACTATCATCCGATTCCAGTTGTAATTTCTAGAGCTGAAGGAGTTTGGGTTTATGATCCAGAAGGGAAAAAGTATTTGGATTGTTTATCAGCATACTCAAGTCAAAATGCGGGTCATTGTCATCCTGAAATTGTAGCTACTCTAAAAGAACAAGCAAGTATAGTAACACTAACTTCTCGTGCATTTCATAATAATATGATGGGACCTTTCTTAAAAATGTTAGCTGAAGTAATTGGACCTCATATCAATGATCCTGGTGATTCTGGTATAATGTCTCTTCCTATGAATACTGGAACAGAAGCAGTATCGACTGGTTTAAAAGTGGCGCGAGCATGGGGGTATATCAAGAAAAAAATTCCCAAAAATGAAGCTAAAATAATTGTTTGCCGAGATAACTTCCATGGGCGAACAATAACAATTGTAGGTTTTAGTTCTGATATTTCAGCATCACGGTATTATGGTAATTTTGGACCTTATACCCCTGGTTTTATAATCATTCCTTATGGAAATGCTGAAGAACTAGAAAATACAATACTTGAAATTGGCCCAGAAAAGGTTGCTGCTTTTTTAGTTGAACCTATTCAAGGAGAAGCGGGGGTAAAAGTTCCTCCAGACGGATATTTAAAAAAGGTTAGAGAGATTTGTACAAAATATAATGTTTTAATGATTTTAGACGAAATACAAACCGGGTTTGGCAGAACTGGAGCATTTTTTGCTTGTGATCATGAAGATGTAAAACCAGATATGTTATTATTAGGAAAAGCACTTGGAGGAGGAGTTTATCCCGTTTCTGGATGTGTAAGTACAAAAGACGTGATTGGTCCAGATGTTATTACCCCAGGAACTCATGGAAGCACTTTTGGTGGAAATCCTTTAGCTGCAGCTATTGGTATGAAATCAATAGATATCCACTTACGTGAGAATCTTGCTGAGCGAGCGAAAGAAATGGGGGCGTATTTTATAAAAAGATTAAAAGAAGTTGCCGAAAAGCAAACTAGAATTCCAATTAAAGAAATTAGAGGAAAAGGGTTGTTAATTGCTGTTGAATTTACAGAAGATGCGAGAAAAATAGTTGAAGAACTCAAGGATAATGGAATTTTAGCAAAAGATACCCATTCTACAACTATTCGATTTGCCCCACCTTTGGTTATTACCAAGGATGATATTGATTGGGCAATTGAAATTATTGAAAAAGTGTTTGTTAAGCAATAAAATTAGTCTAAAATTATTTGAGTACCAGCGTTTCCTTTTAACGCTTCTTTTATTTTTTCAATAGAAGTTATTATTGCTTTTTCTCCTCCTGCTTCCATAAACTTTATTACTGCTTGGATTTTTGGGCCCATACTTCCAGTTGGAAATTGTCCTTCTTCTAAATACTTCTTTGCCTCAGATATTGAAAGATTTTCCAAATTTTTTTGATTAGATGTCCCATAATTAAGTGCAACTTTCTCAACATCAGTAGCAATAAGAAGAATATCTGCTCCAACTTGTTCAGCTAATTTAGAGCTCGCAAGGTCTTTATCTATTACCGCTTCGACACCATATAACTTTTTAGCTTCCTTTATAACGGGTATACCACCACCTCCACAAGCTATTACAATCCAACTACCCAATTCCATTAGCTTCTTAATTTCACGCCATTGATAGATTTTTATTGGTTTGGGAGAGGGAACAACTTGACGCCAACCCTTAGCTGTTTTCACTTGCCCTCGTTTTGTACGGACAGGATAAGCTGGACCAATTGGTTTTGTAGGGTTCTTAAATGCAGGATCATTTGGATCAACTTTTACATATGTTAGGATTGTTAGGAAAAGCTTTTCTTCATCAAGCCCAATTTTCATGAGTTCCTCGTCTAACGTACTCTCAATCATAAACCCAATCTGACCTTGAGTTTCTGCTACTAATATTTGTAAAGGTCTTTTTGACACAAATTCAGTTGCTTCCTGTTGCAGTAAAAGATTTCCTACTTGTGGGCCATTACCATGAGTTATAATAATGTTGTATTCTCTTGCTAATTCCGCAATTTGGCTAATTGGAACTCTTAAATTCCTAAATTGCTCTTCTGTAGTACCTTCTTCTCCAAATTTTATTAAAGCATTTCCACCAAGAGCAACAATTAGAGTCTTCATAGAAAATCAATCTTATATTCAATAGAAAAATAAGATTATCTTGCTTATTATTTAAAATTTTTTTCATATACTAAGATTATTTGTGAAGAGCCGATTCAAATAACCTATTCACTTTTCTATTCTTTTTTTCCAATCTTTTTGTGAATTAGATGGTTCAGACATAGGAATATCGAAAACTTCTGTTTCTCTTGGAAATTGACAATACGTAACCATTTTATTAGCATCTATTCGTATACCATTTTCTGGGTCAAATTTCACACCCATTTTTTTTCTTTCAGCTGTAGAGATTTTAATTCCATTAAGATCTAATCCGCCAATTACTCGTTTAAATCCAATGGTAATATGTCTTAGATTTTGTAAATTTTGGAATCCTTCTATAATAGTGAAATTATTTCCTCTAAGATATAAAGTTTTTAAACTAATTAAGCTTTCAAGCCCTTAAATTTTAGAGATATGATTATTTGAAAGATCTAAGCCTTCTAAATTTTCTAGTCTGTCAAGACCGTTTATTTTTGTTATTTGATTTAAACCTAGACTTAGATACTTTAGGGATTTAAGACTCTCAAGCCCTTTTATTTCTGAAATTTGGTTTTTTCTTAGATTTAGACGCTTTAAATTAGTCAAGTTTTCAAATCCTTTAATTTCTTTTATTTGATTTCCACTTAAATTTAATTCAATTAAATTATATAGTTTATCAAGCCCCTCAATCTCCAGAATATTATTCTTTTTTAGTTTTAATTTTTCTAAGTTTATCAACCAATCTAAATTTTCAATTTTTGTTATAGCATTTTTTTTAAGATTTAATTTCCTTAGATTTGTAAGATTACTGAGTCCCTGAATTTCAAACATATTTGTAATACCCAATTTCTTTAAAGACAATTTTCCTCTTTTTACTTTAGTTTTCTTACCTTGGATTGTAACAGAGCTCAATTAATTCACTTTTTTTTTATAATTGAATTTCAATTTCTAAATATAAATAAAGAACTTATTTCTTTTAAATTTAAATTACTTAGTTGTTAAATTGAAATGATTCTGTAAGTAACTCATAAAGTAAGGTATAGTCTTTTAATTCAATACGACTCTCATGTTTTTACTTCCAAATTGTAGATAGTAAGAAAACTTTCATTGAGTAACTTTTCAATTGATGGAATATCTTTTAATTGAAAATCTGTTAAACGTGTATTTATACTTAAATTTAAACACTTTTAGAGATTAACAAGGAAGATAGTTCTGTTTTCAGTTTATCATAAAATTTAGATTCTGGCATAAGATACTTATTTATATGTTGTATACTGCTAATTTCAAATTCTAGTTCACTTGGTAGTTTTGTTTCTTTAATATAAACCGCAAAAAATGCCTTACGTTTCTTTAATGCAAAATTAATTTCCTTTTGAACGTACTCTGAATCCAATATATGGGGTGTAATAAAAACCAGAAAAGCTTTACATTTTTCTATATTTTCTACTATGATTTTCCTCCAATTCTCGCTTATTGGAATCCCTTCATCATACCAGATATTAATTCCTCCTTTATTTAGATAATCTATTATTGGATAGACATGAAGTTTATCTACATGAGCATAACTTACGAACAAATATGGCTTTTCTCCCTCATATGCATTGAATGGCACTTGAAAATTTTGAGGATCAGACAGAAAACTCTCAGTAATCAAATCCTCAATAAATGGAATTTCTTTAATACCTAAGATTTCTTTATTTTGAATGGCTGAATTCAATGTTGTCATAATATCTGTGTTATTTTTCATAGCTTCAAAGAAATGTGCTAGTTTTTGTCGGGCAGAGTATGATTTTCCTTGAAATATATAACTAATAGTTAATGAATCAATAGTTTTCATTAATACAGTATAATCCAAAAATTTTACACGATCGAGGTTTTCGTACATAATTTGATCGATAAAAGTATTAAAAGAGGATAAGAAGTCTCCTATTCGATCAGCATCGAATGTCATATCTGCAGTAAATGGATTGGAGAAAACCAGATAACCCTCTTTTGAGATTATTGTAAGCAAAACAGGTTGTTCATTTTGTGGTTCCTGAGGTTCAATTACTTGTTTTTTAAGCATAGATTTCATATGATCATCTATTCTTACCTCTTTCATAAATTTATCAACAGAAATATCAGTTTCTTTCAATTTTTCCCAAAAGCTTAATTGCTTTAGTAATTCATCATGCTCATCTGAAATCTTCATAGCTAAAAGATTTAAGCCATATTTTTCAGCAATATCTTGTGCTTGAGTTAAAAATTGACGAGCTGATTTTATATCTTTAGTTAATAAAGACAGCTTAGCTTGTAGTATATGAGTTTCACAAAGAACCAAATATGAATGTGATTTTTTGGCATTTTCAAGAAGCATATTAATTAAAGGATTAATATCATCTAATACTTCTAAATTATTGGTTGTTTGTAATTCGGTTAAATATATGTCGCATAAATGAATTAATGCATTTATTGTAAGAGAAAACCTCTCAATATCTGTCTTTTCGAGTATTGCTTTTAATATATCTTCTGCTTTAGCTTTATCTCGTGTACGAGAACTCTTTTTAAGTAGCAAAGCATCATAATAAGAATCCCATAATTCAGATAGGGGGTTTTGAAATTGTTTACTAATTCGTTTATATCTTTGCTTATACTTATAAGTGAGATTTTTATCACCTTTATCTATAGATAATTGAATACCTATTCCTAGAGGGGCAAGTATTGCGAAATAATCTTCAAGCTCTTCGTATATCGCAATACTTTTTTCTATATGTTCGGAAGCCTGATCATAATCGCCTTTTTCGAAGAGTAGACCACTTAATGCGTAATTTACCCATGCTACTCCTGCTTTATTATTGGTTTCATCATAAAGTCTTAAGGAATGTTGGTAATGATTAAAAGAATTATTAATTTCACCTTTAAGGTGATATGAATTTCCAAGGTGAGATTCTAGAAACGCAATTCCATATTTATCGTTAATATATGTTGCAATTGCTAAACCCTCTTCGAATTTTTTGATAGATTGATCTAATTCACCTTTGGAAGAATAAAGAGTTAAACCAACACACATAATTGTCATAGCTTTTTCTATTCGAAGATCTAATTTATCCCATAAAGATAAACTATAGTTTAAGAGTTCTAAACCCTTATAAGCATCTTTCCTCGATATTAAAAATCCTTTAATAAAATTTAGATTGGCTTTTCTATGGATATAATCTACTGATGTTTCTTCTGGAAATGATTTAAAGAGTTCTTCAGCTTTTTTAATTATTTCATAAGAATTAACAAAATTTCCTAGCCAATTATTCACTAATGCCATATGGGTTAAAGCATCAATTTTTATTAGATTCTTCCCTAATCCTAAACTCTCCTCATATGCTTTTTCGGAAAATTTGAGAGAATCTCTATGTTTTCCTAGCCGCCTAAACATGTAGCCTTGACGCAATAGACAATAGACTTTATAATAAAGTGGTAGGTTCTTTTTTTTTCCAAGCTCTATGAAAACTTGCAAAGCTTCTGTGTATTTATTGTCATCTATAAGTTGCTCAGCATATGTTAAATCTTCTGGTTTGTCCTGTTCTTCTACTGCTTGATTATTCATATTGAATTTCCTTGAAGATTCGACCTTGTAAATACCTATTTTTTAGGTGTGCTTAGTGGAATATAATAGATATTAGTACCACAATCTATATAAATCTGATAAATTAGGAATGAGGTTAAAATTTATCTCGTAAAAACAACATAATAGCTTTTTGAATATGGAGCCTATTTTCCGCCTGATCAAACACAATTGATTGAGGTCCATCAATCACTTCCGCGGTTTGTTCATATTCCCTCATTGCAGGTAAACAATTCATAAATATAGCTTCTGGTTTTGCGGCTTCCATAATAGAATAAGTAACTTGAAAAGGCATAAATGCTCTTTTTCGTTCTTCTTCCTGCTCTTGAGGTATTCCATAACTCATCCAGCTATCAGTATATATAACATCTGATTCACTAGCAGCTTTTAGAGCATCATGAACCACTTTTACATCTGCACCAGTATCCTTAGACAAACCTGAAACCTCATCTAAAACAGCTTGTTCAGGTGAATATTCTGGAGCATTAGGGCAGGCAATGTCCATTCTCCAGCCAAATATAGCACACATCCGCATTAAATCATAAGTAACATTATTATACGCATCTCCAAAGTAAGAGAGTTTCATATTCTCTAAACTTTTCTTTTTCTCTTTTATAGTCTGAAAATCTCCTAGAATTTGGCAAGGGTGTGCGAAATCATCTAGCATATTTATTACTGGGACATCAGCAAATTTTGCCAGATCCCAGATGTCTTGTCGTTTAAAAACACGAGCTGCAATTATATTAACAAATCGAGAGGCCACTTTAGCTGTATCTGATATGTTTTCTTTTTTACCAAGGGGAGAATCTTTTATTGAGTAAAAAATTGCATGACCGCCCAATTGTTGCATCCCAGTTTCAAAAGATATTCGCGTTCTTAAAGAAGGTTTTTCAAATAACATCAAAAGAGTTTCTCCTTCTAAAGTTGAGCTAAATTTTTTAGGATTTTCCTTAATCTCAATTGATTTATTTATAACTTTCTCACACTCTTCTTCTGAAAAATCAGAGATTTTTAATAGATGTCGAACCATTTTTTATCATGTCATTTTTTTTAAATTACATACTCATTATAAATTTTTAAACTTTCGTTTTATCTATGAATTTTATGAATGATTACTTACACTAATTTAACCAATATATTTAAAAAACCAATTTGCTAATTAGCTTAATGTGTATGATAATATTAATAGTTCAAAAATTATAAAATAATAAAAATTATTTTTAAATAAATATCTCAGATTTTAAATTAAAGTGCCACTCCACCTATTATTCCCAAAACTCCTGCAGATACTCCTAGAAAAAAACCAATCCATAAGTTCCAATAATAGGTAAAGGGAAGTATTTCAATACTGTCCCAAAATATATTACTACCTGGGACTATCTGGTAAAAATCTACCCATTGAGCATATTCGCTCATTACAAGTAAAAAATCAGTGACTAAGAGAATTGGTCCTAAAAGTATCAAAATTCCACCAATTAATCCTAATTTTTTTGTTTCTTTTGTGATGCCAACTATACAGATAATTGATCCTAAGACAACTAAAATACCGCCTATTAACTCTAATATAGCAATGCTAGAGATAGCTCCTGAAGGTGGTATAGCGTTAGTAGTACCAAAACCAGTTAGATAATATCCTTGTACCACAGTAATATTAACCACTTCATGCTTAAACCAACTAAACCATTGAGGAAAAATAAAACTAAGGATAATACTTGATAATCCAAGAGCAGCACCTATTATACTTACAACCTTTCCAAATCCCATATTTACACCATTTTAAATTTTTAATTTTAATTATTTTTTAATGGTTTTCAAAAACCGTTGAAAATTGTATAAAATTTAATTATATATAAAGCTTTCATATTGTATTACTAATTATAAAGGGAAAAACTATAACGGGCGACGTAATACTCTTCCGGGAAATTTCCTTTTTTGTTTATTATTATCTATAACAATAACTCCATTAACAATGACATAAGGGATTCCTTCAGGGAATTGATGAGGATTTTCAAATGTGGCTTTATCAATCACTGTATCTTGGTTAAAAATGACAATATCTGCCCAAAAATTTTCTTTTATTAATCCACGATCCGTTAATCCTAATCTCATTGCAGGAAAAGAAGTCATCCTTCGAATAGCATCTTCCATGGTCAAGAGTTTTTGTTCTCTTACATATCTCCCCAATATTCTTGGATATGTTCCATAAAAGCGAGGGTGATATTTTCCAAGGCTAGGTCTATTAGGAATTCCTAGCCCATCAGTGCCAACCATATGATATCTCCCTGTTATTATTCTCTGGATATCCTCTTCTCTCATTGATTCAACTGTTATGGTAGAACCACCTTCATCATCAATAATAATTGAAAACATTGCTTCCCACTCATCTTTCAAACCTTTAATTTGTGAGATTTCAGTTAAACTTTTGCCTTCAATATCTTTCCATTTTTCTGATACAACAGATGATATATAAATACTTTCTAGCCCATTATTTCCTACAAAATTTTCCCATCCCTTTATTCCTTTTTCTATATCATCCTTGATTCTCTTTTGAGTAGATATTTGCTTTATACGTTCAAGTAATACATCAGGACCACCTTCATGAATCCATGGAGGGATTATTGCTGTAAGGGATGTGAATCCCCTATTATATGGATATTGATCATATGTAATACTGATACCACGATTATTCGTTTCTTCTATTAGTTTTAATGTATCCCTACTTTTACCCCAATTTTTTTTTCCTGATATTTTATGATGTGCAATATGGCCACCCCTGCACCCTGACTTTTCAACAATTTTAATTAATTCATTTATAGCATCAATAATAAATTCTCCTTCATCACGAATATGAGAAAAATACAACCCACCATATTGAGCAATAACTTTAGCTAATTCTACAATTTCTTCAGTTTTAGCAAAGACTTGAGGCGCATAAATCAAGCCTGTGCTCATTCCAAAAGCTCCTGCTTCCATTGCTTCTACAATATATTCTTTCATTTTCTTGAGTTCATCTGGAGTTGGTGGACGATTTTCATACCCAGGACCACCAGCAATTCTCACATTCTCAAATCCAACAACAGGCACTGTATTAATTGGACATTGGTCTTTTTCTATTTTTTCAAGATATTCTCTAAATGAATTCCATGTAAAAACATAATCCGCATACAGAGGTATTGTTCTTGTATAAAACTTTCGAAACTCTTCTACTCGATCAGGATGAATAGGAGCAAAACTATTTCCACACATCCCTATAACATTTGTTGTTATCCCTTGACGAACAAACGATTCTACTTTATTGAAGATTGGTAAGATAAAATCAGTATGAGAATGCATATCAATGAATCCTGGACAGATTATCATCCCTGTTGCATCAATTTCTCTACTAGCCTCTCTTTCTATTTGTGTTCTAATTTTTATTATTTTTCCGTTTTTAATTGCAATTTCACTATGGTACCATGGATTTCCTGTTCCATCAATAATTCTCCCATTTCTAATAATAAGATCATAACTCATTAGAAAAAACCTCTTTTTTCTATTATTTCAATTCTTCTTCTACACAGAAATCTCGATTACATGAAAGAGAACTTAAGATCTCTTCGTCTTTTGAATTTGTTTTCTCTGCTAAAAGACGGCTTAAAAGTTCTCCTAAACCTGGGCCTAACATGAAACCCTGACCGCACATTCCTACAGCATTAATATATCCCTCAATTTCATTAACTTTTCCAACAATTGGATTCCCATCTGGAGTGATAGGATACAGACCACGCCAAGTTCGTCTCACTCGTATGTTTCTTAAGCGTGGTAAAAGTTGTACCATTCTTTTTGAAATTTGAGGTAAAAATAAACTTGTTTCTCTACGGTCCAAGCCAGGAATATTAGGTGTAGGAGTTATACAAAAGATAATTTTTCCTTCTTTATTTTGATAAAAGTAATAATTCTTTGAATCACCAAATTTTGGATCAGAGCAGGGGCGAATATCTACAACTAAGGGAGATAAAAATCTTTTCACGGGTTCAGTTATTCCAGCTTCATGTGATTCTGGTTCTACATGCGTATCGACGCCAACCATAGCACCAATTTCCTTAGCATGCGCTCCAGCAGCATTAATTATTGATCTTGTTTTATATACTCCATTAGTAGTTTTTACACCAACAACTTTATTTTTTTCACTAATTATATCTATCACTTTTTCTTTAAATCGATACTCTGCACCTAATTTTTTTGATTGGCTAAAAAAAGAATGTAAGGACAATAAAGGTGAGGCATTTCCATCTTGTGGACTATATGTTCCACCTAATAAACCATCATCACTTACCCCTTGTATTATCTCTTTAATTTTTTCAACATCTACATAATCAATATTTAAACCATAACTTTTTTGAAGCTTTACTGTTTCTCTTAATAAATTTTCGTGTTCGCTTGTATAAGCTAAGAAAGTATAACCCCCTTGAACCCACCAGATATCGTCTCCATATTTTTCTTCCCAATTAGAGAAGATTTCAATCGATCTTTGACATAGCCAAATTTTTCCCTTATCGGAATGAGTCGCTCTTATACCACCAATAGCGTGTTTATTTTCTGCTTGAGCAACAGAAGATAATGAATCGATAACTAATACTTTTAACCCATCATTTACGGTAGCTAAAGCTGTAGGAACACCAACACTGCCAGCACCAATAATAATTACATCATATTCAACCATCTACAGCTCCTCGTTTTTATTTTTGGTATTAGCGAATATTCCAAGTGGAACTTCTATAAATAAAGGACGTTTTGTACCAGGTGTAATCTCATCAAGTGATATTCCTTCCTCGCGAAATATTTTTTCAATTAAAGAAGTACAGGTTTTACCTCCACAAGCACCCATTCCTACTTTAGTTAATGCTTTTAATTCATTAAAATCTCTAACTCCTGAGTGTATCCACTTTCGAATTTCACCTACAGATACACGCTCACATCTACATACTATCGTATCATCCTCAGTAAATGATTTTTGGTATAAATCTATTGGTTCATTAATTATAGTCTCATACAGTTTAATTGCTACTGCTTGTTTTGCTATTCTAGAGGGTAATTTAAGGGTTATTAATTGAGTCTTAGGAAAATCTTTTAATGTGCGAGCTCTATGGATTTCATATATTCCCAATTCCTTATCATTACTTACAACAGTAATTTTTTGCTCTTTTTCTAACTTATCCTCAGTAAGCTCAAATGGAAAGGTTACTAATGGATATTCCTTATCTTTTCGATAATCAATTAACACGACGGCTAATCCAGGACAGACAGCAACGCACTTACCACACCCTATACACTCTTGTTCACCTTTAAAATATGGTAATTGGGTAATTAGATCATCGATTGTCTCAATTTGTTGTTGATCACATACTGTAGTACATGGATTACATGGAATTTCTTGATTACAATAAAATACAGGATAAATTCCTTCTTCTTTGAATTCAATTTCTTTACCAATAGGTTGCGGAGGTTTTGCTTTCATAACCTCAGCAAAATCTTCTAATTCGTTAATATTCTCTGAAATTTCAACACCAAATTCTTTAAGAATCTTTAAAGCTTCAATTTTCCCTGTAAATATTGCAGCTGAAGCTTCTGCTATTTCTTGAGCATCTCCAGCCACCCAGACGTTAAATCCAAATTCTTTAGCTTTAAGATAAAACTCATCAACAGGATTAAGTCCTACAGCAATTAAAATGGTATCACATGCAAATGTTTTTTCAGTTCCAGAAATAATATTAAAATCTTTATCAATTCGGGCAATAGTTATCGATTCTACTTTTTGTTCACCATTAGCTGAAATTATTGTATGGTTTGTATAAATAGGAACTCCTAATCTTCTGAGCTTATCTTCATGCACTTTATAACCACCACACTGAGGCAATGTTTCAATTAGACCGGCAACTGCGATACCAGCTTGAATTGCATGGTAACCTGCAATTAATCCTACATTGCCTCCCCCAACAATAAATATTTTATCTGCTGCTCTTATTAAATCACGATTGACTAGAGTTTGAAACGCACCAGCACCATATACTCCTGGTAAGGTATTACCTGGAAAGACTAACATTTTTTCTCTAGCGCCAGTGGCAATCAAAAGGAATTTAGGTTTTACTAAGACATATTTATTATTATTTTTTAAAATACCAATGAATCCATCACTAAATACTGCTAAACAGACACTATTTAACCAAATATTAACATTCGATAAAGCTTGTACTGATTTTCCCAAAATTTTAGCAATATTTATTCCACGTTTGCCTGCATATACATCTTCTTCTGAACCAAAAAACTTATGCGTTTGAAGAACTAATTTCCCTCCAAGTTCAGACTTATCATCAACCAAAATAACCTTAACATTATTTTCTCCTAAGATTTTAGTTGCTGATAATCCTGCTGGACCAGCACCTATCACTAAAACTTCTGTGTTGATAATTTCAGAATCTCCAACCACTACAACATTATCTTTAGCCGGTAACTCTGGTACTCCATTACAACTTTCTATTCTCATATTTTCTTTAAGGGGGGTCATACATGCTTTTACTGGAACACCATCGACTATGACATTACATTGAGCACATTGTCCATTAGCACAAAATATACCCTGAGGTCTGTTATCTTTCTCATGATGCCCAAAAATTTTTATTTTATTTAAAAAAAGTGCTGAAGATATAACCATTCCCTCAAATCCAATGAGTTTTTTCTTGTCAAAACTAAAAGTAATTTTTTTTCTTTCTGGTATTTCTATAATAGGATGTTTTTTTATATCTTCCATTTAGAATCTTCTTTTTAAATATAAATTTAAGTTATATTACAATAGCTTTAAATTAAAGATTTGTAAGATTTTAAAATTTTGTTGATGGTTTATTATTAAAAAGCTTTTGCGAAATTGATAACGCACAATATTTACCACACATCGAGCAGACATCTTCACTAATTGGATGCTTTTTTTGAGGTTCTGTAGGATCAATGCTGCATTCAAATTGCTTTTGCCAATTTTTTTTAAATCGGTAATTAGAAAGATGATAGTCATCATTAAATAAATAATTTAAACCAAATTTGAACGAATCCCCAACGTGAGCGGCAATACGACAAGCAATTAATCCCTTTTTAACATCATCAATGGAGGGTAAACAAAGATGTTCAGCAGGTGTAATAGCACATAAATAATCTGCACCAAAACCAGAAGCAAACGCAGCTCCAATAGCAGCAGCAATATGATCATAACCAGGCGCAAAATCTGTTGGAATTGGGCCTGAAACAAACAAAGGTCTATTATTTGATATTTTTTTACACAGTTTTAAATATTTTATTAAATCCTTAGCTAATACATGACCTCCTAAGCTTTCAATTATAACTTGCACTCCTTTTTTGTTCGCTCTCTTTGCAAGTCTTGAATTAAATTTTATTTCAGAAAGTTGAAATTTATCAACTTTATCATGAATACAACCACTTCTCATAGCATTTCCTAGGTTTAATACCGCGTCATAATTATTAAACATATCAAGGAGATAGTCAAAATTTTTCAAAAATGGATTTTCGACTCCTTTGTTGACCATATAAGCTGCTGTATATGAGCCACCTTTAGAAACCATTCCCATCATCCTCTTTCCTTTCATTGATTTTAAATCTTCAAGAGTAAAGCCAGAATGAATAACTAAAGAACTAATTCCATCTTTTAAATGCTTTTCAATAATATTAAAGATTAGTTCATCAGTTATATCTTCGATTGTCTTTGCTTCAATAAGAGTTTGATATATTGGCACAGTTGTTATTGGAACAGTTGAGATATCTAAGATTTTTTTCCTAATTAAATCAATATTGCCTCCCATGGATAAATCCGATATTGTATCTGCTCCAAATTTCTCAGCAATTTTAATTTTTTTTAATTCTGTATCAACATTAGCCAACGAGGCGGATGTGCCAATATTAACATTAATCTTTGTCCTAAAAGGGAAACCGATACCTAGGGGTTTAGTATTTATTCTATTTACTATTACAGCTCGACCTTTTGAAACGGTTTTAAAAATAGTATTTATACCTACTTTTTCATCTTTGGCAAGCTGTCTAAAATCATCTGTGATATTTTTATTTAAGGCATCCTCTAAAATAGTCATAATCTTCTAACCGTGATATTAAATTTCTTAATAATTAAATAAAAAAAGCAAAATACATTAAATTTTTTTTAATTACTGGTAAGGTCGTATAATTTTAATAATATCATCAAAATCAAGCCCTAATTCTCTCACTTTTTCTATTGTAGGGCACCCGTTTTGATTCCATCCACGTTCTTTATATACAGCTTCTTGAAGTTTTAGATATTGATCTTCACGATATTTTCGAAGTATTTTTATCTTTTCATCTGTGGGCTTGTCAGATACATCAATACCTAATTCTTGAAGTTGTCCATCATATCTTTTTTGACGGCTTTCATATTCTAATATTGTAACCGGTCCCATTGCTCTATAGGGTAAATTAGAATCTCCTTCACGTAATCCTTGCCCTAATCGAATGTTGAAAATTCTTTGGAAGTTATAAACCCTTTCTGACATTACAATAAGATCATCTGGAGTAGAAATTCTCCCAGTAACCGCTGAATAATATTTAGCATACCATTCAACATGGTCAGGTATTTTTGCTCGAACTAATTGTCCTGTCTTTGGATCTTTAATTGGGTAATTTGCTTGAGATTCTGGTTGAATATCATTCCAGGGAAGCTTGCAAAGCCCGTTGAGACCAAACCAAGTACGCCATAATGGAAACCAGCGAAGAGCCATAGCTTTATCTTCGAAACTAGGAATAGAATTTCGAATTTGGTCATCAAAGATTAACCAAGCTTCGTCATGCTGAGGACCTTTAAGCGCTAATCCATATCCTCCTTGCTGGGCAAGAGATTCTTTTGTTATATATTCAGAAAATTCTAGACCCTTATGTTCCATTCCAATATCATTTAAAAATTGAGGATCCGCACCATAGTTCTCTACAAAATTTTTTTTCATTTCTCTGATTCCTTGACCTACTATAATTCCAAACCCTTTTCCCTTAGCCATTTGATGGATTAATTCTAATGCGGCTTCTGCATTCCCAAAATTCAGTTCAAGACCACCTGTTATTTCTTTATTTAATATACCTTCTTCATAACATTCCATGACAAAAGCAATGCCCGTACCAACAGATATGGTGTCTAAACCATAAGTATCACAATAAAAATTCGTTTCCAGCACCCATTTAGGATCCCAAACACCCCAATTAGAACCACAGCCTGCAATCGTTTCATATTCAGGTCCATCTACAATTACTTTATTACTCTTAAATGGACCAGTTAATACAGTATGTCCTTCAGTATAGTGTGAACAACTAACTGTACAACCAATCCAGCAACCATCGGCCCCTTCCTTTCCAGAATAGATCTTTCTCATGACTTCACGGCTATAAGGAATATCTTTGCCACTAATTTGTTTATGCATTCCAAAGCGAAAATTTTCAGTAGGCAAGAGATCAGTCACATTCATTATATCTGGAAGATGTCCTGTCCCAACTCTCCGCATTTCATTTTGTTTGGGATCAAGTCTTATTATTTCTTGGCTATGGGCTTTTCCTAGTTCTCGAGCTGTTTCTAAATCTGCGGGTTTATTTGAATTAATTGTTACTTTTGGAGAACGACAGACTAGAGCTTTGAGATTTTTATCTCTAAAGACAGTTCCAATCCCTCCTCGTCCTGCTTGTTTGGATGATCCCCAATTACGACCACGAACAAACCACGAGAAATTTAACATCCCCCATTTGGTATATTTAGCTCCAGGTCCCGAACTCACTACTGAAATCCGTTGTTTCTCATTTTCATCTGATGCATATCTTTCTGTTAATTGTTGTGTAAGTTCATGTGAATATTCAGAAAGTTTATCAGAATCTTCTACTTCTTCTATTTGAATCAAACCTTTTATTCCATCAATATATATGATTACATCTTTATCTGCTTTTCCTTGGATTTCTATAACATCAAATCCAGAAAATTTTAGATAAGGACCAAAGTACCCTCCAACGTTAGAATCGATAATAATTCCCGTTAGAGGTGAAATTGCTGTAACTATTGACTTCCCAGAACCAGGATAAAAGATATTTCCACCCAGAGGCCCCGATGAAATACATATTTCATTCTCAGGATCATTCCATTTTACTATACGATCATTGGGAAGTGAGTTCCACATTATCCATAAATCAAATCCTTTTCCACCAATGAATTTCTCTTTCATTTCATCAGAAACAGATTTGATCGTAATCTCATTGTTAGAAAGATTGATATATAAAGTCCGATTTGCATACCCTTTTCGGACATCATGGATTTCATATTTTTTTTCTGCTCGTATCAAAGAATTTCACTCCACTAAGTTCTGATTATTAAATTAAAAACATCATTTCAAAGTATGGATGATTTAATGAGACTTTAGAATTAAATATTATTTAACAGAGTTTAAAAAAGAAATAAAAAAAATAGTTCTTAAAATGCCTTAATCTAAGGTTTTAAATCATTCTAGCTAACTCTTTAGCCCATTCCCGAATCTCTTCCCAATTTCTTGAATCGTAGACTCCTGGCTCTATTTCCTTAAAGCCTGCTGGAATGAAATTTTCTAATTCTGGATCTAAGAATTTTCTATATATTTTGCCCATCTGATTATAATCCCAGATACCTCCAAACATGGTCATCGAAATTGGATTTAAACCGTATTTAGAAGCTTTATTTTCAAGATATTTCTTAGTTATTCTCTCAATTTCATCATGTTCATTTTTATATTCCATGAGTGCTCGTGCACCTGAAGACACGAAAATTGCTACTTTCTTTTTCTTGAGCTCATTACTAAACTTATTTGAAAATGCTTTAACTTTACTTGTCCACATTTCCATTTTCATTCCACTCCCAATTATAATGAGATCAAATTCTGAGATATTTTTGACCTTCTCTTCTTTGAGATTAACTACTTTTACCTCATTTCCTTCCTCTTGAAGAACTTTAGCAATTTCTTCTGCGGTACCAGTTGTTGCTCCATAACGAGTACCATATGCAATTAAAATTTTTGTCTTTTCCATTTTTATTCCTTTTATTTATATAACTTTATTTTCTCCAGCTATTCCCTGTAATAACACATTTGTTGAGTGTTTAATATATCCCTCTTCAGTTATGCCATATGTTTCTAAGAGCAATTGATTTACAGGAGATAGATATACGATATCCTCAATGAAAGAGCTCAAAAGCATTACCGTCTGTATGGGATCTAAGTCTTTTCTTATTGTACCATCTTTAATTCCTAAACTGATAGCTTCAGTTAAAATCTCAAGTAATTCTGTTTTTAATCCAATATATTCTTCCGCATTTTCAATTTTTGTATCATTATCATCGTCGTTTTGAAGCATATTCATAAACCGAGGGACTCTAGCAGAGAGATTAAGACGATAATAATCTGAATAAGCTTTTATGTAATCAAAGAAAGCTAGAGTTATGCT
>JAEOTH010000042.1 GCA_016839915.1 Promethearchaeota archaeon | reverse complement strand
CTCTAATTCTTGAAATATTCTGAGCTTTTATGATAAATTTTTCTAAACCTGGGTGTGCGCAACCAACTAATATGATAAACTCATTATCTTTAGTTTTTAGAAAAACTGATTGCTCTGAGTTAAAGCTTCCTTTAAACTGACCTGAAATGAAGAGATTTTTTTCAATTTCGATCATTTCTGAGACACCATATATTTGTTTATTCGGAAATACTCTTGAAAACGCTTTTAACTCATCATTTGGGACATAAACATTTATAATAGGATTAATTTGAAGTAATTTTGCTAAACCTCCCGCGTGATCATGATGATTGTGGGAAATTATAGCATTCTTTATAGCAGAAATATCAACATTGAATTCATTAAGATTATGAACTAATATATTACTATTTCCACCTGTATCAAATAAGGAAAATTGTTCTGTAAAATAATTATATATTAAAACAGAAAAGCCAAAACCAGTTAAAAATCCTGGTTTCGGGCATTTATCATCAAAAACAATATAAATTTCAAATGACTGTTCAATTTTATTCATTTTAATTACGTATAAATATAGAATCTATGTGAGAAAAATTTCTCTATACTTTTATTTATTTGTAGGGGCTAGTCTACTTTTTTTATTGTTCATTTTATTTGGACGCTTATTTTTTTAACTTTACCTGAAAAAGCGTCTCCATTGTTCTATTGCTTTAGCTTTACTTTTTGCAGGAATTATATTACTCACAAAAATTCAATATGTAATATGGATGAAAAAAAGATATTAAATTACTTTTCTCGGCCTTATTTTTTTAAGAAAATTTGTGATATAAATTTAATAAATTCTGTTCGCATTAATATATAGATAAGAATATTTTAAGATAGGATAATGGGTAAAAATTTCTTCAAAATTTGTATTGTTGGTGAGTTTTGCGTAGGTAAAACTACATTACTTCATCAATATTTAGAAAGAAGATTTGCCTCAAATGTTGCATCCACTATTGGATCTAATTTTTTTGTTAAACGAATAAAAATTCCCAATGCTAAAGATCTAATTACCTTACAAATATGGGATTTAGCAGGACAAGCACACTTTAAATGGGTAAGACAAGGGTTTTACAAAGGTGCGAAAGGAATCGTTTATGTGTTTGATTTGACAGATAAAAGGACATTTGAAAGTCTTACTTACTGGAAAACAGAAATAGAAAAAATTATTGAAGATTTTTCATGTGTTCTTGTCGGAAATAAGCTAGATTTATTAAATTCAAAAAATAGTATAATCGAAAAAGAAGAATCTGATAATCTTAGAAAAATTTTAGCCGCAACTGAATATTTTGAAACAAGCGCAAAAATGGGCACTCATGTTGAGGATTTTTTTTTAAAACTGGTATCACAAATGTATAAATTATCAAACGATTAATTTTATAATATTCCCATAAACCATTCAAACACAGCTGGGATGTTTTCAATTATTCGATATTTAATATCTTTATGTAGCACCACAATGAAAATATCTTGAAGCAGTATTACCAACTGATAATATTCATTGTCTTTAATTTCTTTCAAATTATTTTTATCATCAAGATCAATATGGAACAACAAATAATCAGCCATATCAACATTTTCTAAGTCCCATGAATATTCAATCTCTTCTCGAAGAACAGAAATAAATTCTTCTAAAGACGGTTCCATTGAAATCCAACCATCGAGATAATCTTCTTCATCTTTATACAAAATGAAAAAATTGGCAGTTACTTCAGGAGGATCATAATTTTCCATAATTTTTCAAAATCAGTCAAAAATTTAGTATGTCGTGTTTTTCTTAAATTACAATATATATATTTTTTACTTCATTTGAATTTTATAAATTTAAATATTATATCTTGGAAATTTTCAAATTGGAGATGAAACAAAAAAAATGGTTAGACTATTAACAAAAGAAAATGTTACTGAACTGTTAAATATGCCAGATGCTTTAGCTTATGTAGAAGAAGCTTATAAACAATTAACTCTTGGAAATGCAATAGTTCCTCAAAGAATAGGAATTACAGATCCAGCCCCGGGGTTAACATTAATAATGCCTGGTATAATTGGAGGTGAAATGAATGCTCTGGCTACCAAAATTGTATCTGTCTATAAACAAAATCCGGAAAAATACAATATGCCTACAGTTTTAGCTAAAATAATGGTTCAAGATATAAATACTGGTGATATCGTTGGAATCATGGATGGAAGCCTCATTACAGCTATGAGAACTGGAGCTGCAACAGGGGTTTCAGTTAAATATTTAGCAAGAAAAAACAGTACTTCATTGGGTATTTATAGTGCTGGTGTTCAAGCAAGAAAACAGGTTTCTGCTGTTTATTGGGGATTGAATGAAAAATTAGAGAGATGTAAAGTATACGATTTAAAGAAATATGTCGCTGAAGATTTCAAAAAGGAAATTGAAGAGGAATTAGGAATTGATGTTGAAATTGCTAATTCAGGAGATGATCTCCTCTTTGGTACTGATATAATTGTGGCAGCTACTACTAGTACAATCCCTCTTTTTTCAGGAGATAGAGTCGCTGAAGGAACCCATATTTCTTCAATTGGAGCTCATGCACCAGACGCTCGAGAATTAGATTCTACGATAATTAAAAGAGCATCTCTACTCACAGCGGGATTAAAAGAAGCTTGTTTATCCGAAGCTGGAGATTACATAATTCCTATCAATGAAGGCATAATAGCTGAGGATAATATTTTCTCTATCGGTGAAATCATAATAGGAAATAAACAAGGACGTACATCTGATTCAGAAATCACAGTTTTCAAATCTGTTGGAATAAGTGCTCAAGATGTTGCTGTCGGTAAACTTGTCTACGACAGAGCAATTAAGGAAGGGATAGGGCAGGAAATCGATTTTTAAACATTAATATCTCTTATTTTTTGCACTGATATCCCTCTATTTGCTAAGTCAAAAGAAAATAAAAGATTCTAAATTAAGGAGGCCAAAAGTTTCTTCTAATAATTCACCCAATCGAGATATGAATCGGGTTGCAGGAGCTCCATCAACAACATCATGGTTAAATAAAACTGTCATTGCTAAATATTCTCGAATCTCAACTTTATCCTTGATAACTCCTGGTTTTTTAGTAATACCTCCCACCCCAAATGCTAATGGATGAGCTGTAGTAGGAATTGGCCATCCATGAAGTTTAGCGAACATTCCAACAGAGGTGACAATAATTGTTCCCATAATTTGCTTCACTTTAATTGGATCCTTAAATTTCCTCTTTAACATAGACATTCTAATAGATCTTGGTAGAGAAACATAAGATTCTAGATCTTCTTTCATACTATGATTCCCCAATACCGCTACCTCACTTACTTCTTCGGATTGAGCTTTTCTTATCTCATCATTGATCTGCTTAACAGTTTTATTATTTGTTTTTCTAATAACTAATGGCATTGGAGACTTCACACCCTTAACTGTTTTCTCAACCGTTATTGAAATATCAACATCTTCAAATGTGATAATTTTATTTTTCCCCTTCATCATGGAGTGAACCTCCTTAAATTCGCTGGCAGCTTGTCCAATACATTTCAAAAGCCAAGCAGTGAAGGATATTTTTTCGCTAGTATTTTTTTCATGCTCTCGAATTTTGTTTCTACCATCTGTTACGTCAAATTCAATCAAACCTTTCACATAGTGCCTTTTATCTCCTAATGACAGGAAGTCTAAAGTGGGTATCCTCACTTTCGGAAATTCCGAAATTTCATAATGCCCGATATTATCTGTTTTTTTCATTTTTTACGGTTTTTTATAGACTTTAAATCTATGATAATCTAGAGCGAACAATTTATAAATTTGATTTAAATGAAATCCATTTAAAAAAACAAATATTTATATATGAAAATTGACATATTTTTTACAGTAAAAAAAGCTTTTACTGTAAAAAATTTTGTTATGTGAAAAATATGGCAAAAAAAAAAGAAAAGAAAAAACCAGTTTTTGAGAAAGTTGGACTTGTATTCAGGAGTCCAGTTCGAGCGGATATCTTACAAGAGCTTTCAGAAAGCCCACAAAGACCTAAAGAAATTGCTGAAAATATTGGAATTAAAAAACAAAGTATTAATTATCACCTAAATGCCCTAAAAAAAGGGGGATTAATTAAAACTCATAAAAAAGAATTATCAAAAACAGAAAAAAGAGGTAAAGGAACAAGAATTAATGGAATTAGTAAAAGTGGTAAATTAAAAGTAGTTCAAGGGGTAGAGCTTACAAAAAATGGTAAAGATATCCTAAACCAATATATAAGTCCGCTTTATGAAGAAAACATTAAAGAAGAAGATATGAAAGATAATGATAAAAATAATAAAAAGGAGGATGAGTAAATTTGAAAAATGAAAATGTACAGTTTGTAAAATCTCTATTTGAAAATCCTTTAAATTTTCTTAAACTAGATACACCTCAAGTTTATAAAAACATGACTGTTATTCCAATCATTCTACAAGACGATAAATTTATTGATTTCATTAGTATTAAAAAAGCAGAAGAATTAGAATTAATAGAAATTCTCGAAACTGACACAGTAGGTCAATTAGAAGTTATAAATAAAAGTGATAAGCAGATCTTGATTCCATTCGGTATGACTGTTCATGGTGGAAAACAGGATAGAACAATTTGGGAGCCAATATTACTGCCTGTAGGAGGAAAGCAAAGTATTGTCAGTCAAAATCCTGGAACCGTTAAACAAAAATACACCGTCCCAGCTAAATGTGTAGAACAATCAAGATGGAGATATACTAAAGGGCGTGGATTTAAGACTTCCAATACGAGACTTCACCCGAATGTTGCTTATGCGGCAATCTCAGCAGCAGGTCAGGGAGCTGTATGGAATGAGATCCAATCTCATAGAGCTGAAATGAATTACGATCTTTCAATTGCACCTACTCAAAATTATCTCGAAATGACAAAGCAATCTGAGAAACAAACTGAAAACATCATAAAACACTTTAAGAATGTAGAAAATCAATGTGGAATTGCAGTATTTATTAACGGTGAATTTATCGGAATGGAGTTTTACGCTAATCCTGCAGTTTGGAAGACCATGAGTGAGGATATTCTAAAAGCTTTTTCCATTGAGTCATTAAGGTTTAAAGATAAACCCCAAGATAAAGTTGTTGAATATCATGAAGAGTTAATAAAAATATTGAATAAAATAAAGTTTAATTTCTCTACTAGAGAAGGAGTGGCTCTTGGAAACGTTGTAGAGTTTAATTCTGATGATATGAAATGGAGGGGGATTACTTTGGTCCATGGGAGAGGTATGGCACAGTTTTATCTGGTATCAAAACGTGGAGGTTATCAAGAAAGCCCTCGCTCAAATATACAATTTCAGACTGTTATTAATCAACGGTATGAAGTATAAGCGTAATTTAATTTTTTTTTTTAATTTAATTTAATTTATTTCTGAGATAATTAAAATTTGAAAAAAAAAAATAAGAATTTTAGAAAAATTATTTTTAATCTGGTACTGCTGGAATTTTTTCAGAATTTTCTTTTTGAACATTAATCTTATCAAGGTATCTCATATAGTATTCATTTGGAAATTCAAATACAAGTGTATCTTTGTTTTTACCTAATCTAACTAATAAAAAATCAGTTAATTTCACTTTTTTCTTAGTTTTTGCTTTATATTTAACAAATGGAATAACTAATGCAACTGTAAACAAAGCAATACTTAGAAAAATGGATAAAGTTAAAGTATATAGTATGAAAGCTAAAATTAGTCCAATTAAGGAAGAAATAACAATCAGAATTCCACTTTTACTTGAAATCCCTGTTTTCATCTCTATGTTTTTGTGACAATTATTACACACAGGTAAGTTTAAAATGTAATCCTCATGATAATCCCTACTCGCCATAAATGCTCCTTTAACTTCCTTTCTATATTGATCTTCGGTATGATTACCACAAATAATACATATTTTGGGAAAAAGGATATCTTTATTCACTTGAAATTCAATAGGAGTACTTTTATATCCTTGAGTATAAGCTTTTTTGAATGATGACATTTAAATTAACCTCCCGCATTTAGTACAGAATTTATGTGTAATGTTATTTATTTCCCCACACCAATTACATATCTTTTTAGATGTTGGCTGAATTTGCGCTCTAGAACTGTATTCTCCAATTCCACGATCTAGTGAATCAAGAAGTAATTTTTTTATGCGACTATTCATTGGTTCTGGTACTCCTAATATTAAAGCACTCATCATAAAATCATACCCTCCTTTAAAATCTCCTTTGTTAATTGAATCAAATGCCATATTTGCAATCAAAATAGCTTTTTTCCCTTCTTCAGAATAACTATTTTTTGGTGGTGGCATCCCAGATAATATTATATCTCTTACTTTTTTTAGGGCATCTATACCTATTGGCAAGCTTATTCTAGAAGGTATTGTATAACGGGGAATAGGCTGAGTGTATTGGGGTCTATAACCATACGAGGGAACTCTGGGCTTTGGTTTTTGAGTCTTTTTTACCGTAAGAACATTAAAGTTTTCCTGGGTCATACTGATCGGAAATTTCTCTTTTATTTTAGCACCATCTTTTTTATCTTTGCGTTTAATTACTTGTGTATAAACAACATAGGAACTTGAAAATGCCAATACTATAACTCCTCCGATGTTAAGAAAAACTGTTATTAATGAAATTCTTGGATTTAAAGGATCAGAACCCCATGTTACTTCTAAACCATCTGAATACCCATCTCCATCGGTATCTGAATTAGTAGGGTCTGTGTTATATGTATGCACTTCTGATCCATCACTTAATCCATCATCATCAGTGTCAGTATCAGTTGGATCAGTGTGAAGATTAAATTCACCAAGATTGTTCAAACCGTCATAATCTTCATCCATAGCAGCATCATTTAACATAATTTCAAGTCCATAAGTATATTCCCAACCATCTAGCATACTATCACCATCCGAATCTGGATCATCCGCATGGCACCCTAATTGACATTCTAATAAATTACTCAATCCGTCATTATCTTCATCTAAGTCAGTATCGTCTTGTAGAAGATTTAAACCGTGGTTGTATTCATAATCATCTGGCATCAGATCATCATCAGAATCAGTATCATTTGCATACGATCCTATTTGGAATTCTAGTAAGTTAGTTAAAGTATCGTTATCATGATCTAAACCAGCATCATTAATTAATGGGTCTAAGTCATTAAAAATTTCATAGCCATCCTCGATACCATCCTCCTCAGTGTCTGAATTTGTCGCATTAGTAAAATAAATTATTATTTCTTCATAATCGGTTAATTGGTCTGCGTCTGTATCTTCTAATGTAGGATCAGTATTCCATGAATTAACCTCTTCACCATCAGACAGCCCGTCATTATCAGTATCATTGTTGTTTGCCAAAGTTCCTAGTAGAAATTCCTCAAGATTGTTTAAACCATCACTATCATAATCTAAAGTTGTATCATCTACCAATGGATCTAGATTATTATTTACTTCATAACCATCCTCCATACCATCACCTTCTGTATCTTGATCCAGTGGATCTGTATTATAAATAATTATTTCATCCCCATCAGTCAGCCCATCATCATCAGTGTCTTGATCTGTAGCATCAGTTAGATATATTAGTAACTCATCTCCATCTGTTAGCCCATCATTATCGGTATCATTTGATAAAGGATCTAAATCTCCATAAAATTCAAAACTGTCGGTGAGACCGTCATTATCTGTATCATTTGCTTCAGGATCTAAACCCATCATGATCTCAAAAGCATCATCTAAACTATCGGAATCTGTATCTTCTGAATTTGTTTCATTTAATAGAATGACCCTATTTCCATTGATTTTGGCGTAAATTCCATATCCAGTTAATCCTGAAAAACCATCCAATTGAAGATCTCCTGAATAACTCCCAAAACCTGTATTCGAAGCAGGCGTCAAGGTTAAATCTGAAATAGTATAATTCATGCCAAGTGAATTGTTACACACAACAATTTTTAGGTCTTCAATTAAACCAACTCCATACATATTAAAAGAGTATGAAAGTGAATTTCCAGATGGAACCAAAGATAAAGCACCAAAAGCAGTAGTTAACACGTTTTCTCCTGAAATTCCATCATATTGTTGGGGATGGTGAGTATATCCTAAGGACTCTGAATACGATACAGTATTTGAATATGCGTAAGAATAACACTCTTCCATCGATCTAACACCATCTCCGTTAGAATCAGTTGCTAAATTTATTGAATCAAGAAAATAACTCGTAAAAACTCCATGTTGTAAAATAGAATCCTCTAAACTAAATTCTTCATCTCCACAAGCGGTCATAATATATCTCCCAGCCCCTTGAACCTCAGGAATAACTCCCCCTGAGTGACAGGCATCAGTTATGATATATTTTTCAGCTGCATTCATTGCATCTAATTTTGAATCAATGAGTGTGTCTAAATAATAATTATTAGGAGAAGAAGGTATTGAATCATAAGAACATAAATATTGGGTACCGTTATAAGTCAGAACTTCATACTTATCTATACTAAATCCCCAATCAGTGTTTGAGTAATCAGAAATAAATCTAATGTATATTCTATTATCACTGAGAAGTGGAATCCAACCGGACCAAAAACCACTACTGTATCCTGAATAACCTTCATAAATCCAATCATCGACTATATCTGTGTCTCCTAAATATACCCAATCATAATCATATTCAGTGTCTAATTGATCAAAATATACTCTTATATAAGCAGCATTAGGATGGTAAATACTCCACGTATTATCATAATCATTGGAATAAGGATGTGGGGAATCAACTGAATACATATATACCCCATCATTTTCAATAGATGCGCCCCCATGACCAGAATAGTAAAAGAAAAATATATCGTTTAGAGTTATTATAGTATTAATGTAATCAAAAGCTGAATTAATCGTTGTCTTTGTTGCATTTGAATCTTGAAGATATATGATGTTCTCTGGTTTAAAATTATAATCATCTATTAACATATTATAGATATCTTGAGCGTCATCATCACAATATGATAAATCATTATCAATTCCAGGATAATCGGAAATACCAATAATAATAGCGTAAGCATTTTTTGGAGTTAAAGGTGCTGAAGTCTCAAGGTTGTTAAAATTATAATCAAAAAATGGTTGATCAACATGATTGCTTACAATTCCAAAATTTAATATATTGGATGAGAAAATGTAAATGCCTGAACAAAATAAAACTAAAAATAGCAGAAATTTCTTACACTTCATAATTCGATCCTCTTAATTTTGTTTTTTAAATGCTTTTTGGATTTTTGTAAATTACTCGATTTTGTAGATTTATTTATTTTTTTAATTATTTAAAACCTTTGATCAAAAAATTCAGTTAAAATGTACTTCAATTATATTAATCTATTAATATTTTCATGAATTAAGACTGTAAATCTATTCTATTAATTTATATAAGCCAAAATTTAAATTTTCGTTATAATAGCACAGAATCATATAGGTTCTAAAAGATATTTAAATTTTGAACATTTTATGTATGTGCGAAGAAATTAATTAGGATTTAAATGGTATACTTCCAGATTAGCCCAGTAGGATTTGATTGCGGAACGGATAAAAATGAATGTGAAAAATATCCAGATTACTGTAAAGAGTGCGTTAAAGCTCAACTTGAAAAATTTGGCTTAAATCTTAATCAAAATTTGAAATTCACGATTATTGATTCTCAAGAAAAACGCATTCAAATGTTCCAAGACTTAATATGGCAGAAATTTTTAGATATTTTGAACATTAAACACATTTTATTAATGGCTAAAGAATCCGGGTTAGCAATTGTCGATTATCCGATTTCTGGGGCAGGAGTAAATTCCCAATTATTAACTGGATTTATCCAAGCAAATGTATCCTTTTCAATATCGAGTAATGCATCGAACGGATATGCAACTGATGAAAAAAATCACCAATTTTATGAATTTCAATATGAAAATTTTAATATTTTACTTAAAAACGGAGAATTTATCAGAACTTGTTTAGTTTTAGATCATAAAGCTTCCAATAGTCTGAAAGTTCTTGTTGCTGAGTTTTTAAGTGATTATGAGAGTAATTATTTAGATAAAATTAGTGCTCATATACGACAGGGAAAGATGCATTTTGAAGATACTATTGATTTTGTCATCAGTACTTTTAATGTTAAGCTAGTCTTTCCTATGATATTAACCCACACTTTATTACCCAATGAATTAGAGTTAATTAAAAGAAATCCTATACAAAAAGCAATAATAGATTTTGCAGAGAAATTACTTGCTTCAAAGGCTTTCTTTTTTATTATCAATTTAATAGATGAAGTTCAAAAAATAGTTCATATTGACGCAAATAAGATTCTTTATGAAATCTACCAACTTATACAAAAAAAAATAATCATTCCTACCACAATTGAGATTGCTGAAGATACAATTAGCAATTTTCAAGAATCTCGCGCAGTACGGATAGCTAACAATGAATTAATCTCTTCAATAATCACTAGTGACGACGATATAAACGAGTTGAAAGAAAATGCAAAGCAGATGAGTGAAGAAGAAGTCAGAGTGTCAATAAATAATTTCATTAGAAAAGCTGAAACTGCTGAAAAAGGATTAGCATACAAAGAAGCCCAAAAAGAATATGAGAAAGCATTATTTTTAGCCTCTGGTTTTGATTTAAAAGACGATGTTGGAAGAATCTCATTTATGATACTAGAACTTGACAAGAAGATAAAAGAATTAGAACTTGAATATGCTTTAAAAGTAGGAGAAAAATCAGAGAAAAAAAAGGATTATATAAAAGCTATTAATTATTATAAACAAGGGCTAGAAATTCTTGATTCCGTCCAAGACCTTAATGGAAATGAATCTAGAATAAAAAAATTAAAGAAAAAGATTTCAAACCTTCAAAAGCACTTATAAGTTCAATCCTTCATTAAATGCTTTCAAATTAAGTTCTATTATAGTTTCTGAAAAATTATGGTTTATAGATTCTTCAAGAACTTTTTTATTTAGGTAAAGGAATTTTGTAATATAGCCTAATATTACGCTATTCATAGTTTTTGGATTTCCTGTTTGTTTTTCTGCAATTTCCATAGCAGGAATAAAATAAATTTTATCTGATCTCTCATATAAGTTATTTAATAAACCTTGGATGGAGGGGTATTCTTGACCAAGTACATTTTTTTCATAAGTAGATATTATTAACAGGGTGCTCTTATCCGGTTTGGTAAATTTTAATGCATCAATAATAGTACTCTCCTCTAATGCAATTATCATATCTGCAGTTCCTATCATTGGTATTGGAGCATTCAATGTATTTCCAAAGCGAAGGAAACATGTCACCTTACCTCCTCTCTGACTAAGGCCATGAGTTTCAGAAGATATAACTTTATAGCCTTCATTCATTAAAGCAGTTCCTAAAATTTGTATGATTTTGATTAATCCCTGTCCACCTAAGCCAGTAATTACTATTGTATAGCAATCATATATCATTATATTTCCTCCTTATGAATCGCTTTATTTGGACAAATTTCCTCGCATACACCGCAACCTAAGCATATTCCTGAATCAATATAGGCGTTATCTTCTATTTCTACAATAGCGGGGCATAAAAATTGATTGTAACAAATACTACAATTATTACAGGAATCAGTATCAACAGCTCTAATTATTATTGCTTGTCTTTTAATAGTTTTTTGAATACATTCATCCTGTATAAGAATAACATGTAAATTCTTACTTTCTAGGACTTCAAGACTTTTTCTATAAATCAAATCATATAACTCTACAGAATATTTTCCATCCTGTTTTTCAGCATGCTTAATTACATCAAACTCTGCTCCAGTTCCTAATAAAAGCCTTTCTAAATATATTCTTTTTTTAAAATCTCCCTCTGCATAATATAAAGTATCACTTCCTGGATGAGGTTGTTGCCCTGTCATACCAATCCACCCGTTATCTAATATTAATACCAAAATGGGAGCTTTATTATAAATTCCATTTAAAAGTGCAGGTATCCCAGAATGAAAAAATGTTCCATCTCCAATAATCGCTATATTTAAACTTTCACTTGTATGAGTAACTCCCTGTGCTAAAGCGATACTTGATCCCATGCAATACTTAACGTTAGCAAAAGAAAATGGAGGGAGTGCTAAAAGGGTATAACACCCAATATCTTGGTAGAAGTAAACCTCCTTTCTAGTCGTTGATTTAACTTTTTTAACAGCTTTTTGTAGAGCATATCCTGTTGTTCGATGGGGGCACCCAGGACATAAGCTTGGTACTCTCGTTAGACTTTCATATTTTCTCTCCAAAATCTGTTCAAGGTTTAATTTTGGTTTTAGTTTAGTTATATTAATTAGAGCTAAAGCAACTTTAGTAGGATTCAATTCTCCCACATATGGTAATAATAGTCCCTCTTTCGAGTATGAAAAAGGATCCTTTCCAAAAATTCTTACTTTAAGATTATCTCTGTGTGCAATCGCTAACACCTGAGTTTCAAGATATGGGTCATTCTCTTCTACAATTAGTATCTTTTTGAATTTATCTAGGAATGATATAATTTTCCTAACTGGAAGTGGATTAATTATACCAATTTTAAGGATTGGTGCTTTCAATCCTAAAAAATTTAGAGCTTCAACTACATAACTGTAGGATACCCCACTAGTTATAATTCCTAATTCAAATTCATTCGTAAAATTTTCATTTTCAACCCTATTTAACTTGCTTTTTTCAGAAATCTCTAGAGCTTTTACCATCCTATTGTAAATGTGATCTTCCTTCATTTCCAAAAAAAATGTTCTTAAAGCAACGTTGAATTCTTTTGACAAATCGAAATCATTTTTTAATTCAGATTTTTTTATATTTCCGACAATAACATTACTTCTAGCATGAGCAACCATAGTCACAGTCCTTATTATTACTGGAAGTTTTAATTCTTTTGATATATTAAATGCTTCTTTCGTAAATTCTAAACATTCTTGAGGATTGCCGGGTTCTAAAGCCGGGATTTTAAAAAGTTTTAAGAAGTTTCGAGAATCCATTTCTACTGCACTCGAATGTTGTTGAGGATCATCAGCCACTAAAATAACTAAAGCAGAATTTTCATTCTTTGGGCTTGTCGTAGCAAGGGCAAATAATGGATCTGACGCAACATTTAACCCTACATTTTTCATACCGACCATTGCCGTAGCGCCTCTAGCGTAAGCAGCCCCCGCAACTTCCATTGCAACTTTTTCGTTGATGCTACTCTCCACCCATTTCATTCCAACTTTCTTAAAAAGAGCTATAAAGGTTTCTCCAACTTCAGAACTCGGTGTCCCGGGGTAAAAAGTATAAACATCAATACCACTCTCAATAGCCCCACGAACAATAGCTTCGTTTCCAAGAAAAAATTTTGCTTCGCCAGATTGCCCATTGACAATTTTAGTATAGATTTTTTCCATGTGAAAATTAATTCACACTTACAAATAGATTTTAATTATTTTTAATTCAAATATATGTGGATATATTTACTTTTCTTGTAACTTATGGGATATTATTTGTTGGTGAACTAGGGGATAAAACTCAATTAATTGTGTTTAACCTTGCTTTAGAATACAAAAAATTCTATAAAGTGGGAATTGGAGTCACAATTGGATTTGCAATCCTAGTAACTATTGGAGTTTTTTTTGGAACAATAATTACACGATACATCCCACTCTCCATTATATCAATTGTCTCTGGAATTATCTTTATAATAATTGGAATTATAGAATCGCGTAATCTTAAGAAACTCTATTTAGAGAACAAAAAGTCGGATATTGATGTAGCAGAAGATATTCAAGATGAAAAGAAACTAAAAAATGGAAAATTTTCATCAAAATTTACTAAGATAAAAAATAATCCATACTTGGCAGGATTCTTATTTATCTTTATAATGGAATTAGGAGATAAAACCCAGATATTAACTATTACTCTTGCTTCAATTTACACTTTTCCAATTGAAGTCTGGTTAGGAGCTTTTTTAGCACTAATATCTGTAGCATGGATAGGAATCCTTTTTGGAGCCTTTATTGCTCGAAAAGTACCAAAATTCTATTTAAAGTTGATTTCTACAGCAATATTCATTCTTGTTGGATTCTTGATACTAGCAACCTCATTCTAATTTATTTCAAGTAATTATTCCTTAATTAATTTTCAAACTTTCCTCTACTGATAGAAGTTAAATATTTAAACAACCTTATTCTAGATTTCTTTATCTTAATTTCATTGTCTAATAATAAATTAAGTGATCTCAAAATGAAAATAAAAAATAATACATTAATAATAATTTTATTTCTTGTATCTTTAACGTTGATAACTATTTTCAGTAATAATTTCTTTAAATTAACAATAGATAATCGAGCAAATGAGGGAATAAATTTTATCAAACTAAAAAATTCCCTTATCGAAGATTGGAACGTAACTTGGGATCAAGGTGATAATGAATATGGGCAAGGAGTAGCTGTAGATGAAACTAATGGTGATATTTACGTTGTAGGATATAATGGAACAGCAGATAAAGATATTATTTTAATTAAATATAACAGTAATGGAGAACAACAATGGAATGCTTCTTGGGATAATGGTGTTAATGAATATGGTTATGATGTAGCTTTAGACACCTTAGGTAACATTTATGTTGGTGGCAGTAATGGTACTTCTTATCCTAATTTTGATGTTGTTCTTTTGAAATTCAATAGCAATGGTGATTTAGAATGGAGAAGATCTTATGATAGTGGTTTATATGATGGAGCTTGGGCGTTAACGATTGATTCCCAAAATATGATTTATGTTGTAGGTCAAACATATTTAACCTCAGATGCGGTGCTTCTATTGAAATATAATATTTCTGGGCACTTACAGTGGAGTTCAATATTTGATGAACCTGGTTATCAGACAGGTCGTGATATTATCTTAGACTCGTCTAATAATATTTATGTTTCAGGGGTAGATCAACCTCCTGGTCTTCAAAATGATTTACTGGTAATTAAATATGATAATTTGGGAAATCATTTATGGAATAGGACATGGGGTGGTTCAGATCCTGATGAAGGATGGAGTGTCACCTTAGATTCTGAAGAAAATGTATATGCTGCGGGATATACACAAAGCTATAGTGCGCAACAAAAAGATTACATTGTTGTTAAATATGACTTTAATGGAAATCGGTTATGGAATCGAACATGGGGCACTATTGCGACTGATGAAGCTCGTGGAATTGCTGTTGATTCTGCAGATAATATTTATATCGTTGGATTCACACTTAGTTTGAACATTACATTGGTAAAATATGATTCAATAGGAAATCAAATTTGGTATAAATCCTGGGAACGATCTCCATCGTATCAACACTTTTGTTACGATCTAATTATCGACTCTTCTGATAAGATTTATATTGTAGGTGATTATTGGATATCTCCTTTTTACGATCTCTTTTTGTTAAAGCTTTCAATTGAGTCTCCTGGTGGTTTTGAATTATCTCCTCCTTCTGGAACAATAGATGATGATGGTGATTTTATATTAAGTTGGACAGATTCACCAAGAGCGAGTAATTATTCAATTTATGAATCTTCAAAGTATATTACGGAAATTAACAATAGTATAACAAGTAAAGCAAATGAGATTAATGCATTTTCACTTCCAATAAACGATTATAGTAATGGTATTTATTACTTCAGAGCTGTAGCTTTTAACCAATTTGGTAACAGTTCTTCTAATTGTATTTATTTAACGGTTGATATCCCTGAACCATCAATGCAAATTCCAGGATATAACATATTAATAATCAGTCTCATAATTAGTATTATTTCTGTTATCTTAGTTAGAAGAAGGTTAAAATTGAACTAAATTTATCTTTTTTTTTTTATTAAATTAGATTCTTCCCTGAAAAATTTCACAAATAACATTCTTTTGGAACTAAAGAATAAGGATAGACTGGTTGTAAAAAATTTCTCAATTTATAACATAGATGACATTCATTTGCATATTGCTGAGTTTGTTGAAATCCGTGTTCTTTAGCAATTTTTAATAGCCCGATTGGACCTTCCTTCCATATTATTGATAAAATAGAATGTTTTTCCACATCATAATCTTTAATTATTTTTGTTAGAGATTGCATATTGGTATTCCCTATACTGATCCCTGGACAAAGAGTCACATTACCCTCACTGTCAATTTCAATAGTTTCTGGATTTTGAAGATTCCCCTCTATCCAAAATGGAACAGGACATTTTCCTAATGGAATGTCTGGTTTTAATGTTATGTATTCTGTCAGAGTAATCCCGCGTCCTTCAACTCTCATAGGAAATCTATGGAATTCAACACCATCTGTTTCCTCTAATAGTTCTAAATTCTTTTTTGTAAATTGATTAAAGTAATTGTACGAAGTAACATCATTTACGAAATAACTGTCCACACTTGTATTATCAAAACCAATACCTACTGCGGACTTGAGAGCATTTCTAACATTCTCCAAAGGAACGAATTCCTGATGAAAAAAATCAGCACTAAAAGTTAACGCTGTTAATCCACAGTCTTTTAACTCTCTTAATTTTTTCTTAGCAATCTTTTCATCTTTTGCCCAAAAACTATTAGTAATGACACCTCTTCGTGGAATCCCCAGCCCTTTTGCTTTTTTTATTATATGCTCTAGACAATCGTAATATAAAAATGGTTCCCCACCATGAACCCAAACTGATTGTAATGGCTGTATATTTGTCAATTCTTCTAAATATTGAGAAGAATCCTTTGAATTTATATACCCTGTTCTTCTTGGTCCCGCTTTATAACTACAATGCTGACATTCTGCGGAACATTTAAAAGTAAGAAGAAAATCGACATGTTTAACGTTCATATGGGAATCACCCCTTGATAAAAAGAATTTATGCATATATTAAATTTTTGAATTTTTTTCAATATGATTATAAAATAACAATCAAAATCTTCCAAAGAATCATATATGATTTTATATAAATGAATAATATTGTTCAAATACATCAAACAAATTTAATCAAAGATGATAAAAAATGTTGTGGGTAACTAGAGATTATGTGCATATAGATAGAGTAGCTAGCCCATGGTTAATTAAGAGGTTTGTTGATAAACAAGCTCAATTTATTTTTCTCCCTCGTGATAAAATCGCTGACTTTGTGGAGAAAACCGGTGCTATTCCATTTGATACTGCCGGTATAGGAGTAGAACTTGATCATCATATTTGTAATAATGAAAAGCATTGTACTTTTGATGCCATTGTAGAAAAATATAAGTTAGAAACAGATGGAGCTTTACAAAGAGTTAGAAAACTTGTTAGAGCTGCTGATACTGGAGGAATAGAAGAAGAACCACTCGCATGGGCCTTGGAAGTTATAGCCGTGGGAACTCCAATTTTACTGGATTCTGATCATGAAGCATTGGAAAAGGAATTTCCCGTTTATGATGCTGTTTACGCTTATTTCCAACAAGAAATTATTAGTGAAAAATTTAAAGATGAGATAAAGAAATTGAAAACTCGAGGCGAAAGACAGTCATTCATAAAGCAAAAATTGCGTAAATTGAAGTAATTATGAGGAAAAAGTATGAAATGGGTGACTCGAAGTAAACCACATGTTGATCGGTGTGCTTCTCTATGGCTTATCAAAAAATTTGTTGATCCTGAAGCAGAATTTGCTTTTGTTCCTCGAGAATATGTATGGAACGAATATGAGATACCATTAGTTCTTCCTGGGGCAGAATTGAGCCCAAAAAAGGGGAAATCTACCTTTGAATTAATAATTCAGAAGTATGAGATTAAGGATAAAATTATACATCAGATTGCACAAATGATCCATGATATCGAACAAGCAGAGGAATCTGGTAAGTATTATCTTCCTGAATCGAAAGGGATCTTTATGGTTTTACGAGGAATAGAACCAACCTCTCCAAATGATCTCGAAACTGTAAAAATTGCATTTACAGTAATGGATGCGATTTACACGTTTTTACAAAAAAAAAGTCAAGGAGTAAAATTTACTTGAAACAATTGGATTTCTTAGTTTTTCAATTCTTAATAACACTATTTATTTTTGTTTATAAAATTATAAAGAACTTATATTAACCAACTTTTTCAAGAATCATTAAAAATGTAGGGTGATAATTTGAATCGAAAGGTACTGTATTTTTTTATTATAAGCTTTATTGGATTCTTTGCTATCTTTAGCTCCACCATGTCTAAAAGTCCAATTTTACCCCTTTTTGCAGAATCGTTAATGGTATCTGAAACTGAAATGCAATTTATTGGTTATGTTATTGCGGCTTCTACAATACCAGGAATTTTAGTTAGTGTAATCGCTGGACGATTATCAGATGTGTATGGACGAAAAAAGCTTATTCTAATTTCAACGATTATATTTGCGAGTGCTCCATTGTTTTATCTTTTTGCTATTAACATTTGGATATTGATGGTTATTCGATTTTATCACGGCTTTTCAACAGCAATTTTTGTTCCCGTCGCGACTGCTGCTATTGCAGAAACGTATCCAGAAAAAAAAGGTAAATATATTTCATCATTTTCTTCAATAACGCTTGTAGGTCGTTTTATAGCACCTTTAACAGGTGGCGTAATACTTTATATCACAAGTTATTATTATTATTATGGCGTCTATCTTGGATGTGCATGTTCAGCGACTATTGCTCTCATCCTTGCATTATATCTTTATCGAAGTCGACATCAACATTCTGAAGAATTACATGGATCTGATACAAGATCGATCACAATTAAGGAATTTGGAAAAGGAATCAAAGAGGTGTTAAGTCATAAAGGCATATTAACAACTAGTATCGTCCAAGCTAGCCAATATTTTGCGTATGGGATTGTCGAAGCCTACGTGATCCTATATGCTAATTCTCTTCACTTCGATGCCTGGATAATTGGATTAATTCCAGCAATCTTAACATTAATGTTAGTGGGATTTAAACCACTTATGGGATCGATTTCTGATAAAGTAGGACGCCGCATAATTATAAACACTGGTCTTCTTATAGGAGGAACTGTTTCAATATTGATACCATTTACTACCAATTATATTTGTTTTATCTTGATCCTCTGCGGTTTCGGAATTGGCATGGCTATGGTTATATCTTCTACAGCTGCTTACGTATCAGATCTTTCAAAAGTAAAAGATTATGGGACATCAATAGGAATTTTAAGCACAATTATGGATATCGGGCAAACTATTGGCCCCATCATTAGTGGCTATGTTTTAGTTGCTTTTTCATTTGGAGGTGTTTTTATAATGGTTAGCTTTGTACTCTTAGCATCAATTCTCATATTTTCTCTTGTTAGAGATATGTAAGTCATGGTTTAATTGATCTTTTTGGAGTATATCAATTGTTAGTATAGAACGAACTTTTAAATAGTTTAATCTTTTAAGAATACTGTACTAAGCTAGGTGGTATAATGGTAAAAAAAGAGAAAAAAAGGAAGAGAAAACTCGTAATTGCAGAAAGCACTCCTATTTCTGAAAGCTCGGAAAAACCCAATAAAGTTTTTGAACCTATTTTAGGTAAAACGGATCGATACAATTTGAGTTTCCCCTCATCTTACCATTTCATGTCCAAGATTAATCTTGGACCTAAACACCGAAAAACAAAAAAACCTTAATTCTAATAATCTCAAAATCTTTTTCTTTTTATAGATCTTAATCTGTACTTGCTTTAAATAAATAAAAAAAAGGATTTTAATTGTTTATTCTTTTTTTTTTCTTTTAATATATGGAAACTCATCAGTAATTTCAAACAATTCTGGGTAATTGAGTTTCCAGCCACGAGATTTAATAATTCTTTTTTTAATTTTTTGCCTGTGGATAGTTTTCTTGCTTATTCTATTTCGTGGATATTTTGCTTTTTTTTTCTTATGCTTTTGATATATTACTGACATGCTAATCCGTCATATCGAATTAGCCACCTCATAGATTTGTTTTATTAAATGCTGTTCAGAATAGGAAATTTAAGAAATCTTTACTTAATGTGGTTATATTGCTCTAAATTATCAAAAAGTATTATAATTTTAAGATATAATAACTAAATATTATTTCCACTATTTAAGCCTTACTATCTAGAATCAAAATAGCCTGAACCTAATCATCTCTAATTCAAGCATCAATCCTCGATAAATCACGAGTCTTCATCGATTATTGTCATAATTCATCAACAAATCAATATATAATATAGTGATGTGCATCTACTATGAGATTCATAATTAATCTAATTAGGGAATAGAAACAATTTAATTAGATGTTAGATGAAATTCTCATCTATGCGTTTTCCGGAGTAACCTTCGAGGGTTACGTGTGCGTTAGTGACATGGATAAGGAAAAACGCTATTTTTACCAATAAATAAATAAAAAGGGTTAATAAAGTCGTACAAAATAATTAGAGTAAATCCAATTCTGCCAACTCGATGATTTATTCTAAACATTTTATCTCAAAACTAAAAATAAAAGATTTCTTAATAAAGAATATTAGTAAAAATAAGTTTGATTACATATAATAATCTTTTTGTCCACATTTGTATATTTCAAAATTCTTAATCTTTTAATTTTAATATTTCCATAAAGAATTAATCATGAATAGTTTTGAAAGAATTTGGGCTGTGTTAAATCTTGAAGAACCAGATAGAATTCCAACTCATACGATAAATATTGATGGAAATGTTGCTGATAAAATATTAGGAAAACCAGAAAAAACTGCCTTTGATGTATTTGATGAGATGGAAGAAAAATATCCAGATGAGTGGGTCGAAAAGATCAACCAAATTCTAGATGATATTGAAATTGGTGTCTTTGCTAAGGCAGTCAGGGCAGGATATGAATTAGGCTTTGATGGCGTTGGTATCCAATATATTCCATTTATCCTAGAAAGCCAAACTGAGATGACAGATATATTTGGGAAGAGACATAAGGTAAGAAATATTGATGGAAATCCCTACCCTGATTATTATGGCGGATATATCAAAAATCGAGATGATTGGGAAGCATATCCAAGACCTGATTTAAATGAAGAATATAAAAGAGCTAAAAAATTTTATAAGGGAGTTTTGAGAAAGTGCCGCGATATAAAAGATGATATCTGTATTTTTGCTCAAAACGCCCTAACTTCGGTCTTTCCACCCGTTTGGCAAGGAATGGGAATGACTTATTTCGCCAGGGCTTTAAAAAATGACCCTAAATTAATTGAAGAACGTTTCAGATATACTACAGATTTTGTTTTAACAGTATTCAAAGCATACTCAGATTGTGGTGCCAAGATTTTTCTTGAGGGTGGAGATATTGCCCATAGTGGAGGACCTATGATAAATCCGAAGTATTTTAATAAATATGTTTTACCTTGTTATCAAGAAGTAGCAGACGCAATTCATGATTGGGGCGGAAAATATATATTACATTCAGACGGAGATATTACTAGTCTTTTAGATTTTATTGTTGAATCTGGTTTCGATGGACTCCAATGCCTAGAACCTCCATTAGTGGATCCTTATTTAGTCAAGAAGAAAGTAGGAGATAAATTATGCTTATCGGGAAATATCGATACCAGACATATCTTGGTAAAAGCACAAAAAAATGAAGTTGTTCAAGCTGTGAAAGAGGCAATCAAAGCAATGGGCTCTGGGGGTGGATTTATGTTATCTCCCGCTAATTTTCACCCTGAGATGTCTGTTGAACGCTTAAAATGGATGATTGAAGCTACTTTAGAATATGGGAAATATCCTCTCCAAATTTAAAAGTTTGAAGTTAGTATAGTTATTATTTAACAATTAACTTAACATATTTGATAAAAAAATATTCTTATGTGAAAATAAAATGGCTAGACCGACAGTAGTATTACCAGAAAATGGAATAATTAAGGATGATCTACTAAAAGAAATGGAAGAAATACGCAAGGATGATATAAATTGGAGAAACGGTAAAGTCTGGAGTTTAGTATATCATGCTACAGATGAACACACTGAAATGCTCAAAAAAGCGTATACAATGTTTTTTTCTAAGAACGCTTTAAGCCCAATAGCTTTTCCAAGTCTAAAAAAGTTTGAAACAGAAGTAATTTCAATGACTGTTGACCTATTTAACGGAGATAAAAGATGTTGTGGAAGCATGACTTCTGGTGGAACAGAAAGTATTTTAATGGCTATAAAAACCTACAGGGATTGGGCAAAAGAGAAGTATCCTCGTATTACTCAACCAGAAATGATTCTACCTAGCTCGGCACATCCAGCATTCGATAAAGGTGCTGACTATTTCAATGTAAAAAATATACGTATACCAGTAGATAAAAAGACTCATCGAGCAGATGTAAAAGCAATGGAGAAAGCAATTACAGAGAACACAATTTTCTTAGTTGGTTCAGCTTGTGATTTTCCTAGAGGTGTTGTCGATCCTATCTCTGAATTAGGAAAAATTGCTCAAGATCGAGATATCGGATTGCATGTTGACGGATGTTTAGGAGGGTTCATATTACCTTTTGTTAAGAAACTTGGCTATGAAGTTCCTGATTTTGATTTTTCTGTACCTGGTGTAACATCTATTAGTGCTGATATTCATAAATATGGCTATGGTGCGAAAGGAGCATCTACAATCCTCTATAGAAAAGAGCGAGTTTGGAAACATCAATTTTCTGTATATACAGATTGGTCAGGTGGTATATATATCTCCCCTTCTATGAGAGGAACGCGTCCAGGAGGGGCAATTGCAGCGGCATGGGCAGCAATGAACCATCTAGGGGTAGATGGATACCTAAAATTAGCAAAGATTGTTATGGATGCTTCAAAGAAGTTAATTGATGGTATTAATCAAATCCCTGAGTTATATATTATTGGAAAACCAGTTGTGAGTGTTTTTTCATTTACTTCTGATAAATTCGATGTTTATTATTTAGGAGATCTGTTGGATAAAAAAGGTTGGCATTTAGATCGAATTCAATTCCCAAATGCTTTACATATGATGGTTAATCCTCACCATGCTGAGGTTGTTGATACATTCTTGAAAGATCTTAGAGAAACTGTTGCTGATATTGTTGAAAATCCAGGAGAATCTTCTGATGGAGATGCTGCAATATATGGTATGGTTGCCAGTTTACCTGATCGTGATAAAGCTAAGGATTATATCATAAATTTCTTAAAGAGCCAATATAAAATAAAATAAATCTCTTCTCTCTTTTTTAAGATTATAGCTATATCCTTAATTATTTCACGTTTTTTTTTGATGGTAAGGGAATTAAAAAAGAAACTTTACCTTTATATTCTATGTAGGAACTACTAAATCTCTTCTCTAAATTTTTTTCTTCCCAAAGTTTAACTATAATAATTAGTAGTGTTGTTATTATCAATGTAAATCCTAACAAAAGAAATATGGAGTTATATAAAAATCCTAATCCCACCCACATTAGAATATAACCAAAAATCATTGGATTTCTTGTATATTTATATGGACCCCTACGAACTAATACCGTAGTATGAGTCCCTTTTAAGGGAACAGGACTACCTTTTCCTCTTTTATATAATTCTAAATTTGACCAAACTGCCCAAAAAAAACCATTAACTAATATTATAATACCGATTATTATATTAATTGGAAACAGAATAAGCTCTGGAAAGTTAAATAATGAATCAATATATAAGGAAACCAAAATTCCAATGACTGGCAAAACTATAACAACATAGATACCACTAAATACTAATGCTAAAATACGTTTACTTCTTCTACTCTTGTTTTCCTTGATATTAACTTCACTCATATAATAAAATAAAAAAAAATTATTTTTTAATATTTCCTTTGCTAGAAGGAGAACTTTTTGATTCTATACTTTTCGATGTTCCTTTCTGAAATCTGGGTCTTACTAATAACATTATACCACTCCCTATTGCCCCACCTAAAGCCCCAAACAAAATTCCCAGCAATAAGATCAAGATAAAAATCACCGCACCATAACCTAAATCACCAAAAATTAGTGCTGCAAATTGATCTAAATTAGTGTAAGCGTCGTTCACTGCCATCTTATAAACCATATAGAAAAGCCAAACCAATGAAACTCCAAGAGCCCCACAATATATTCCCCGTCTCATTGTTTTATTAAGAAGGCCTCCAATAATACCAGGAATTATGATTAACTGCCAAATTGTAACAAAAGTTAGGATAAAGGCAATGATTGCAGTAAGTACAAACGAAAGCAGAAAGTTTCTAGTTTCAGGTTCAACTTTAACGTTAATTCTTTTAAGTTTCATTCTATTCACCTCTGAATCTCCTTTTTAATTCTTTAAATTTTGCCCGAAGTAAATCTTTTTTATACCAACCTGCTACAACAGCCACAATCCCCACTGAACATCCCACAATTAAACCAGTTGTTAAACCAATAATAAAAGCAGGGTCTTCACCAGCAATAATATAAATTCTAGATTCAATGTGACTTTGTGGAAAATCAATTTTATTATCGTAGAAATAATGTCGATGATATTTACCCTGTAAAAATAATTCCTCTAATTGGTCAGAATAATGTTTTGAATTTGGTACACCTCTTTGCCCAGAAGGTATAACGCTTAAAGAATTCTGTAAATCACTAAAGTCAACTATCATTCTTTCAGAAGCACCACCCCGAGCATAACCTACCCCATTCCTTATACTTACTCCTGCAGGATTAACTGTATATCCCTCCCCATCTCCTTCAAATGGACCAATATCTAAACTTTCGAATACAAAGTGGGGAAAATCAAGTTGATGAATCTCTCCCCATCTCCATGCTGATACTTCACTTGTCTTATAAAAGTCGAGAAGCCAGGTTATTGTTGAATTCAAAGCTTTAATCATTATATAATTCCTATCCTCAACTGCACCAGTATTAATATCGTCAAACCATAATGAATCTGGTTCATCTCTGGTTAATTTTTCTAATACATTCAATTGAGGCCGCATTTGGGCTCCAGCGGCCGAAAATTCATCATTAAATGTGTAATCGCCATAATAATCACGCCATTTACGATATATTGTGGGGGCGGCCAAATCCTTATCCATATCATAATCCCAATTCTTCAATTGCGTTAGGACATCTAACATTGTAGGTGTTTTATGAGAAGATTGAAGATTGTCTGTTGCATTAATGAGATAAGGAATAAGAGCTCTGGCTGCTGTTGATTTAACATCGAGCTGTATTTCCTTCATTTTTTCAACACCAACAGTACCATCTGCAGAATTATTTAGTAGTTCATTAATTCTTCTAGCTCGATAACCAGTAGCATAACTATTTTGAAGAGCATATTTTTTATAATCTGGGCCTGTAACGATTTGATTTGCCGAAGCCAAATAATGCTGAGAATGATTTACAGTATTAGGTAATTCATTAAAAGGAACATAACCAATCCAATCACCCTCCCCTTTAGTTCCATTATAGGGTAGTGTTCCATTACCAAAATGCCATGCTTCAATTAAGCTATCATCTCTTATAGGCACTAGTCCAGTAGGTCTCATTGCAATAGTCCCTTGTACATCCGCATAAACATGATTTTGAGCAGGACAATGAAAGTTTTCTGAAGCAAGATCAAAATCTGCACGATTTTTAGAATGAGCATATCCATATAGAGCATAAACTTCACCAGTTACATTATTTCCTGTCCATTTTGGCGCTAATACAACATTTGGTGCATCTAAAGAATCAGGAATTGCACTTCCTAAAAAATCATTAAGAACAGGACCATGAACTGTCTCTCTAACAGTGAATTGTTGAGATCCTTCGTCTTTTACATTTAGGGTATATATTCTTTTTTTATACTCCGTTATTAAACCATCATAAATATAGTGATCATCATCTACTTCTTCATAGTAATACCAATCCATAACATCATAACCTGTGTTTGTGAAGCCCCATGCTACGTGATCATTATGACCTACTATGGGAATATTCACACCGGCAAGCATAAAACCATAAAAATTAAAACCAGAACTTTCATCAACCAAATGTGCTTCATACCATATTCCAGGCATATTCCACGCTAAATGCATATCATTACATAGAATTGGTTTTCCAGTACTACTCTTTATACCATCCACAACCCAATTATTTGAACCAATAGCATTTTGATCTTGAAGGTCCATTAATGATTTTTCTGAAGGGATATTCTCAACATTTTTTAGAAAGTCTCTCACCACTCCTATAACATTTGAGCTTATCTTTAAAGGACCGCCATTATATGTGAGCTCTGAGCTATCGTTGAATTTACCATAATTGGGACATATTGGAATTTGTCCATAGGTTGACATTGACATTATTTCAGTATAGTTAACAGCACCGAGAGCCTCAAAAGCTTGAAATCTGTATAAATCATCATACTGCCAAGTAAGCATTTTACTCATGTATTTTGTATAACAGAAAGTATCTAATGGTGTCCATAATGCGGGTTTGAATCCTAGCATTTCATATTCAATAGGTAATTCATTTTGATGAGTGTTAATATAGTAATTAACTCCATCAGCATAATCATAAACTGAATCTAGATAATCAATTTCCCCTAATTCTTGCCTTCTAATGGCATCCTGAAGGGTTTGATTAGCCCAATATTCCATACCCATTGCTAGATTAAATTTATCTTCCTCTAAAGCTAAATCCCCTACTAATTCAGAAAGTTTACCCCTTACTTGTCGTCTAGCTAAATCCATTTGAAATAATCTGTCTTGAGCATGAATATATCCCAGAGCAAAACTCAAATCATTTTCATTAGAGGCATAAATATGGGGGACACCCCACTCATCACGATAAGCTGTAACTGAACTATTTAATCCGGGAATATACAAAGTTTCTTGTTGAGGAACTTCTGCTGGGACATTCCATAGTCCACTACCTGGAAAAAGAATATCTCCAAGTGGAGCTATTATACTTATCAATGGAATTGAAAAGATTGTTATAACGATTACTGCTAATACCATTACTGTCGCTAACTTAACCACATTCCTTTTATCTGAAATTCGCATTTTAAAATCCCTTTTTTTAGATTATCATTTAAATATATTTCAAATTCTATTTAAATCTATATAGCAGAAATCGATATTTTATAAGGTAAATCAATAAAGCATTTATGTAAAATAAATTAACCAAAACTTAGAATTATTGGCTTTTAACGATTTTTAGTAAATAAACTCTAAATGATTTCTTGTTTTAAATCTTAATCAAATAAAATAAATATCTTTATTGCAATTAATTCAATAGAGATAATTTTATTTCATAGATGAAAAAAAAATGTCAGATAAAAGTAAAAAAAAATTGGAAATTTCTTATGATGATTATTTTAGAACAAGATTTAATGGAATTGCTGAAATGGTAAGGGCTTTAACTCCAATTATGGATCAAATAGAAGCATTAGAAAGGATAAAAGAGCTCTATGAAAAAAAAAGTAAGGATCTAGTTGTGAAGCTATTAAAAAATAAGAAACCAATAACAACTTTTGAAGAATTTAAAAAGATATATACAGAACAGTTAAGTACTGAGTTCATGCAAAATTGTCTCGATTTTACTGTGAGTGAAGACACCCCAAAAAAATTAACATTCAAATTTACTAAATGCCTATGGGCGAAAACTTTCTTAGAAATTAATGAACCCGGTCTTGGGTATGCAATGTGTTGTTATCCTGATTATACTATGATTAAAACCTTTCACCCAAAGCTAAAATTAGTACGTAATAAAACCTTAATGCAAGGCAGTGATTGCTGCGAGTCTACTTATCTATGGGAAGAATAATTATTACAATAATCAATATAAGAAAGATTTGTTAAACTTATCAATGCCCTTATTAAAAATGTCCCTTAGAATTTCTTTTAAATTTTACTTTTATGATGTGATGAAAATAAAAATGAAATTTTTGAGTATTAAGAAAAATTAATTTAAATTTTTATTCGTCCTCAGACTTAGTTTCGCTTTCTTCTCTCTTAACTTCTTCAATTTCTTCTGGTCTTTGTTCTGGAAGGGATTCATATGCGGGTTCTGGCTCGGGTTCAAATGCTGGTTCTGGTTCTGGTTCATGTACTGGTTCTGGTTCTGGTTCATAGGTTGGTTCTGGTTCTGGTTCATAGGTTGGTTCTGGTTCTGGTTCATATACTGGTTCTGGCTCGGGTTCATATACTGGTTCTGGTTCAGGCTCATATATTGGTTCTGGTTCAGGCTCATAGGTTGGTTCTGGTTCTGGCTCATATATTGGTTCTGGTTCAGGCTCATAGGTTGGTTCTGG
>JAEOTH010000221.1 GCA_016839915.1 Promethearchaeota archaeon | reverse complement strand
GATCCAGAGGATATTGACATACCAAACATACCGGTTAATGGAGATTTAGCAAATACTCCATATTTAGAACTTGTTGGTAGTATAGTAGCTGGAAATGGGCCATGTGCATATATAAACACGTTTTCTGGGCTTAGGGGATCAACTCCCGCCGGACATTCATCCCATAGGATTTTAGCAGCAAAACCATATCCACCAATCCAGTCGCGACAGAATTCATTAGATAAAGTAGATTTACTAGTCTTTCCATTTGTTAGATCTACATCAAGTCTAACTTGTGTAAAACCCGAAATTTTATCAGGAACAGGTATTTCTTTAGTTTTACTCATGTTTTTCACTATTAATTACAAGTCATTTTTTAATAGAAAATAATTATGAAAAAATAAAGTATCAATATTTATTAGGTTTCTTCTTAAGTCCAAAAATGTCTCTGTCTAACATAAGTAAACTCATAACTTAGAGAATGAATTGTTAGTAAGCTTATGAATTTACAAATTTGTAAGTGATATGGTTATTCCCTAATAATTTAGTTAATTAATGGGATTATAAGAAAAAAAAATGTCAAATAATAGAAAATGAAGAAAATTTTTACACTAAAAAGAGTAGTTTTCCAAGAAAACTTACGAGATCAATGACTTTTATTTTATCTTTTAATTCTCTGTTTTCATTAAGATAACAATTTAAATGGGCAATACATTTAGGGCAGGCGGTGATAAGATATTCTGCTCCAGTTTCTATTGCTTGTAAAATTTTTTTCTCTTGTAATTTTTTTGAATCTTGATTGCAGGAGACATAGGCGGAAACACCACAACAATCTGCGTCTTCCATAGAATCTTCCATTTCGACCAATTCAATAGAGGGTATAAGTTTCAATACCTCACGAGGGGCATCGAAGACATTACTCATCCTTCCTAATCGACATGGATCATGATAAGTTACTTTAGTTTTATCTATTATAGGAAATGTTACATCTTCTAATAGTTTCTCTTTTAAAATATATTCAGTAATATGGTAAATCTCAAAATAGAAATCATCCTTTCCTTTAAATAGATTTTTGTATTCATGTTTCCAGGTATAATACCCTTCAGCACAACTAAAAATTAGAGTTTTAACGCCAGCATCTTTGAAAAGTTTTACATTATATTCAGCTAACTTTTTAAAACTATCACGCTCTCCACGCCAAAGACTATCATGTCCACAACATTTTTCTTCAGATAAAACAACCGGAATAATATCATTTTGGTTCATAATTCCAATTATACTTTTCGGGATTTCCAAATAATCAGGTGCGTTTATTGATCGCCAATTATCTTGAGTACCATAGTCGCATATCATAATCCCAGAAGCGTCAAGTGCTTTTTCAAAATCCTCTGGTTTTTGGTCATAATTACAGCATAAATTACAGTTAAGGCATCTATTGGCTTCTCTTTTTGCTTGATCTTCAGTAAAACCTAATTCCATTTCATCAAAACAAACAAGTCTTTCATTCCCGGGCATAAAATTCATTTCTTGACATGATTGTGTTTGAATGTATTTTTTAGGTATTGTCGATCGCTTTAAATCATTTTTTCTTATCCTTCCTTCTTTTAAATCAATACCTCGGAGATACCGATCAATAGTAAATGCAGCTTCCCTTCCGTCTCCAACAGCATCAACAGCACACATTAAAGAATTATATATTATATCACCACCAGCAAAAACTCCAGGGATCCCCGTTTCATAAGTCAAGTTATCTACGACAATTTTACCCCTTTCAATTTTTATTTGGTTATTTGTGGCAGCATTTATAGGTTCTGGATCAAGTCCCTGACCAATAGCAATAACAATATTATCAACTACAATTTTAAAATCCGAATCTTCAATTTTACTTAAGGGTCTTCTACCAGTTTCTGGATCAGGAGCACCCCATTCAATTTTATAACAGTTTAATGCTAATTTTCTATCAGGTTCTTGAGTGATATTCGCTGTAGAAGTCTCAAAATGATATTCCATTACTTCTTTCTCAGCTTCATGTAAGTCGTCAAGTACCGTCTTTAAAGCCTCTTCAGTTAATATATCAACAAGATCAACTTTAGTTGCCCCTAATCGAAGTACTGTTTCTCCAACATCAACAGCAACAGCTCCTCCTCCAATAATGCCAAAAGTTTTACCTTTAAATTCTTCTGGATTTTCAGAACATCCATATTTTCGTTCTAAAAGAAAATTAATCGCAACATCTACATTAGGTAAATCTTCTCCTTCAAGTCTTAGTGTTTTTGGCACATACAAGCCTATAGCAATAAAGACTGCCTTAAAACCTAGCTTCCAAATATCTTCCAAAGTGAAATCTGGACCAAATTCCTTATTTAATTCAATCTCTACTCCCATACTTTTAATAAAATCAATGTCATGATCAAGAGCCTCATCAGAAAGCCTGTATTGTGGGACACCATATCTTACTACGCCACCAGTTTTATCACCTTTCTCGAAAATAGTTGGCTTATATCCCATTCTTGCGAGAAAGTATGCAGCTGATAATCCACCCGGTCCTGCACCAATAATAGCAATTTTCTCTTTATTCTGGGGTACGGGTTTAATTTTACTTTGATTTGGATGCTCAACTTCCCAATCGCATACAAAGCGTTTAAGTTCACGTATAGCTACTGGATCATCAAAATTTTGACGATTACAATTTAACGCACATTGAGCTGTACAAATCCTTCCACATAAGTATGGTAGTGGATTGGTTTCTCTTATTAAATCGAGAGCTTCTTGAAATTTTCCCTCTGCTATAAGCGATACATATCCTTGAACATCGACTCCGGCAGGACATCCAACAACACATGGTGCTGTACCCGTTAAGAAGGGAACACACCCCATAAAATATCCTATTTCGCCTTTATCCTTTATTTTTAATCCTGTTCCTTCTAGAAATCCAAGTTTATTAGTAAATTTAATTTTATCCTCTGCCATTAATTTTGGTAAACTTGAATATACTCTTTCATGATTACAACTTAACAATCCTTCTTGTAATGGTTTGTACTCTGAAGCAAGGGAGCGGAGATCTTTAATAATTTGGTTGAAATTTACTCCAGTATTTTCTTTAGTCATTGGGCAGTAAATTGAACATAATCCACATGTAAGACATTTCCATATATCATTATTTTTCAAAGCAACTTCTGGTGTTTCGAAAGTTAAATCTGTAATTAAGCTTCGTGGGTAAAAGATGTCGAGAAAAGCAGTTGGGCATACATTATTACAACGATTACAATTATAACAGTAGTTAGCAGCAGTATTCACTTTTTTAAGCAACTCTATTGAAGCTGTTCCTTTGATTTTTTCACCAGCTGCTTTTTTATCATATTAATTCATTATAGGTCAAGAAAATTATGTTTTTTATGATTTATTAGAAAGTATGTTTTAATTTGAATATAACTATTATATTTTCATTATAAAAAATTTCTATTAGAAAGTCTTTAATCATGTCTAGAGGGCAT
>JAEOTH010000011.1 GCA_016839915.1 Promethearchaeota archaeon | reverse complement strand
GTTGAAGAAGTAAATAAAAGAAGGCGTACGGAGCCTAGATGGCGAGAATTCGGTCCACGTACAATGTTACCCGCCTCCAAGGTTGATTCTAAAGGTAGGTTAATTAATGCAAGAGGAAAAACTTTATTCTCAAGATTATCTAAAATTCAAAATTCATTAATATCAAGTATCGAACGCAACTTTTGGGAAGCTAAACCCAAACTTAAGATGCTTTCGAGCAAAATGAATATACCTGAATATATAAAAGAAACTGCTTGGAAGATCTATTCAGTAGTGGCTAAGAAAAAGTTAACAATGGGAAGATCTATTGATGGATTCATTGCTGCTTCATTATATGCAGCAATTAGAGTACATGAATTCCCTCGATTATTAGAGGAAGTGTGTGAAGCTTCTATGACACCAAGAAGGACTGTCCATCGTTCTTTAGGAATGGTTGTTAAGGAGGTACTCCCAGAGTTAAGTTTAAAATATAAACCTATTACTGCTGAGCAATTGGTCTTTAGATTTGGCAACGATTTAGGTTTACCAATGGAAACTCAGAAGAACGCAATAAATATGCTTATAGAAGCCTCTAAAAACGGATTATTACGAACTGGTAAGGATCCAAAGGGATTAGCTGCAAGTGTTATTTATATGGCTGCAAAAGCGGGGAATCATCGGAGAACCCAAGCAGAAGTATCAGAGATAGCCAAAGTTACTGAGGTAACGCTGCGCTCACGCTCCAAACAGATCAAAAGCAAGCTACATTAAAAAGATCATAGATTTATAAGCAATTGAACTAATTTTTTTATTTTTTTTTTTTATTTTATCCTGATGTCCTACTAACTCACTCTATATTCTATTTTGAGAGTTTTCTTCGAAAATTTCAGAAAAAATAACATTATAAATGTGTATTTTTATCATTTGTATAGTGGTATGAGCTATATTGAAAAAAAATATAATATAAAGATTAAAGAGACATTTGAGGAGCAATCTCAGTTAGAAAGTGCTTTACTAATTGAATTAAGTAGGAAATCTGTAAAAAATGTAAATGAAATTGCTAAATTATGTGCCAATTTTAATCATAATATCAACCTAATCCTTAAGAAGTATTATCCTGAAATTAAAGAGATGAAGGATAAACTAGTAATTAAATCCAATTTAAAATTTTATTATGATTTGATCGATAAGTTAACAGATTTAGTACGAAATATTGAAAACTATCAGAAAATTGATCCAGAATACTATGATAAATTAATAGAATTCATTTATGATAAAGAAAATTTAATAAAAGGAAAATATCGAACAATATGTGCTCGAGAATTAACAGCGTTCTATGATCCGGTTTCACGAGAGAATTTAGAAAAAATTTTATTAGAAAAAATAGAAATGAAAAGTCAACAATACTTTACATTTGGCGCACTAGAAGAAGAAATCAAAAAAATTGCTCATTTAGCTGGAGCATATTCTATTAATATTTTTCCTGCAAATGAGTCCAGCTTCGAAGAATTGGGTTCTGCAATGTCAATCATTATTTTCAATACATCAAATCAACAGGATGAAGAGAAATTGAATATTATAGGAACTGAACTAAAAAATTATTTAGAATCGAAGAAGTTCCAAGTGGTTCTTAAACCAGGATTAATTATAACCAATGCAAAGTTACTACCCAATAGATAATTTAACCTTATTATAATAATAAAACTTATTTGACAATATAGTTTTAAAGGAACTAATGAATAAATTTTATAGATTGATTAAGGGAGTAATACTGTCTAATTTTATTGTTCTAAGCATTATTATTCTTTATTATTTTTTTTATTTTGATCAACATTATGCATGGGATTCATTAGAAATAAAAATTAATTGGATGGTTACAATTTTTTTTTTTATTTTTCTCTCTTTTATTCTTCTTTTTACCATCAAACCTAAAGTATATAATTTAATTTTTATCTTGATAATTATAGTTGGAATCCCATTATGGATTATTTTATACTTATTTGAGTTTCTAAAGATTGAAATGAGTTTTTGGAATTGGCCAGCTGTAAGAGAGATCGCTTCAATTATATGTATTTCTCTATTAGCACCAGGATTATCATTGAATTTTATTAAATATATCAAAAATCATTCGAATAGGGTTGAGAGGGGGAAAGTAGATAAAAAATACCATATACACGAAGGGTTTGTAGGTATTCTATTTTTAATTTTTGCTCTTTTCTTATGGAATATTCGTTATTATTTAATCCAAAATAATGCAATGAAGACTGAATTAAGAATATTTCTAGCTTTGGATATGATACCTTTAATTATATTCTTATTTAGTGGTAGTTTCTTAGTTTTTAGGGATAGAAGAGATTTACTGAGATTAAAATTTATCGAGAAAAATAAAAGTGAATTAGAGAATCGGAATTCACTAATATTCAATCCAATTACTACAGATTCTATAGCATTTTTCAAATCTCCTAGAATTCCATTATATCCACTTGGAATATTACTTAGTAGTTTTTCTATAAATATGTTTATCCATGGTAATCTTTTCTTATCAAACGAGATTATCAGTTTAACTCATGAAACAATTGTTTTTTTAGGTTTTGTTCTTTGTTTTATTGCTGCCGGATTAATAGGAATAGATTGGTTTCGCTTTTTTGGTAAAGTTTATCCAGATTTGTATCAAGATGTTGTCCAAATTTTGAATGATTTTAAAATTAATCCCTAATATTGTTGTTTTTTGTTAGAAGGATAATAAAATATATAATTTTTGTAGTATTATCCTTCATGATTTTCTATGGCTAACAAGAAGAAAGAAGTCCCCTTAACGGGAATAACCGTCTCAAAAGAAGAAGATTTTTCTGCATGGTACACAGAATTAATCAATAAAGCAGAATTAGCTGATATCAGGTATAATATTAAGGGCTTTGTTGTATATAGAGAATGGGCGACACTTACAATTAGAAAAATGTATAAAAAAACAGAAGATTTACTAGAAAAGAAGGATCATCTCCCATTGACAATGCCTTCTCTTATTCCTGAATCTAATTTTTATTTAGAAGCTCAACATGTTAAAGGTTTTGCTCCTGAAGTGTTTTGGGTTACCGAAGCTGGAAGCTCTGGCAAATTACCAGAACGTTTGGCATTACGCCCCACAAGTGAGACCGCCCTCTATAAGATGTATTCTTTATGGATAAGAAGCTATAAAGATCTACCATTTAAGAGATATTTATCCTGCCAAGTTTGGAGATATGAGGGAAAAATGACAAGGCCTTTCTTTAGAGGAAGAGAATTTCATTGGATTGAATCGCACAATGTATTTGCTACTATGGAAGGAGCAATGGAGCAAGTTAAAGAAGATATGGAAACAACTTATCAAATTCTTCAAGATGAGTGCTGCATCCCTATCATCTTTTTTCAGAGACCAGAATGGGACAAATTCGCAGGAGCTGTTCATACATATGCTGCAGATGCATTGATGGGTTCCGGAAAGGTTCTACAGCTACCTTCAACACATTTATTAGGACAAAATTTTGCTAAACCATTTGATGTAAAATTTGTAGACAAGGATGGGGAAGAGAAATATGGATATCAGACTTGTTATGGACCTGCTCAAAGTAGGAACTATGGGGCCATGATTGCATATTTAGGTGATGATAAAGGTTTAGTATTACCATTTGATTTGGCACCAATTCAAATTATTATTATACCCATAATTTATAAAGGAAAAGAAAAACGAGTGCTGGATAAAGCAAATGAAATATACAACCTCTTCAAAGACAAATATATTGTTAAAATTGATGATTCAGATGAATCAGTTGGAAATAAATACTATTATTGGGAACTAAAAGGCGTACCTATTAGAATCGAAATTGGACCAAAAGATATGGAAAAACAACATGTAGTCATTGTGAAGAGACATGATGGTCTGAGATTCACCATAAAAGAGGATTTTCTGGAAGAAAAGATTGAGGAAATTGTCCAAAATTACACTAAAGAAATAAAAGAAAAATCCTTAATTGATTTTGAGTCTCAAGTTGAGTGTGTTTATGAAAAAGACGCAGCAGTTGAGGCAATAAATAATGGGAAAATTGTTTGCTGTGGTTTTTGCTCAATTAACATGGATGCATATCATTGTGCTGAAATAGTTGAAAAAGATATAGGAGGATTTGTCCGTGGAAAACGAGTTGATTATGAAAAACATGAATTTGCTACTTGTTTAATATGCGGAAAACCTGCTGGATGTACAGTTTATATTGCTAAGAGTTATTAAATCCTAAAGAAGTAAATGTTTCTTTATATTTTGATCTATTTTTATTATTAATAAAAAGAAATATTTTAATTACTATTTTATCTGTGATCTATTATGGCAACAAAAGATAAAGTTTTAGATGTATTTAAAAGCATGGATAAACCATTTCGACCTGGAGAAATTGCTGAACAAATAGGCATTGATTCTAAAGAAGTATCAAAAATAATAAAAGAGTTGCGTGAAGAAGGTAAAGTTTATTCTCCAAAACGCTGTTATTATGCTTTAAAATAATCTTAAATAAACACTAGATTTAATTCTAAATTTACTCTTCTTTGATAAGTTGAATATTTAGGCTAAAATTGATTTTTTAAAAAAAAAAGAAAATAGAAAACTTCAACGAGAGTAATTAAGGGGAGTAGATCTTTGTTGGTAGTCTTTTATAAATTTTGTTTCGGAGTTAATATATCCGCAATTTAAGCATTTTACCGTTTTAGGTGGAAAATAATTTAAGACTTTTGGCATTTTCATTGAAGCACAATTGGGACAATAATAAAACATTTTTTCAAACCATTTGATTCAAATTATTATTATCTTATCTAATGTTTTTAAGAATCATTAAAAAGTACTATAATTTAATTTAGATTGTAATGAATGATATTGTTCAAGCTGTTTCAGATGAGTTTAAAGGTATTAAGTTCATAAAAGGAGCTAGAGATGGAAAATATCCTTTTTCACACTCTTTAATTATTGAGGATCTTTTAATAGACACAGGAATTTCTAGTAGGCTTCTAAGAAAGCTTAAAAGACTTTATCCAATAAAAATTATATTACTTTCCCATTGGCATGAAGATCATAATTCAGGAAACCGATTATTACCTAATGCTGAGTTTCGTATACATTCAAAGGATAAATTCTTAATAGAAAATATTAGTAAATATAATGAATATTATGGGATCTCAAATACTAGTGCTGAAGAAGAATACAATTGGCTTTACGAAGGTTTAAAACTAGAAAACACTAGAATCGATAAAGAGTTAGAGAATAACGAGATTATAAAGATTGGAAATGAATTTAGTATAAGAGTAATTCATACTCCGGGTCATACAGCAGGCCATTGTGCATTTTTAGAGTTAAGCTCCAAAATAGCTTTCTTAGCAGACATTGATTTAACTAACTTTGTATTTTATGCAGGTATTGATTCTAATTTAAGTGATTTTGAAGAATCACTTAATAAATTAAATGATCTTGATATAAAAACAGCTATTACCGGCCATAGAGGAATAATTGAAGGTGAAAAGACAATTAAAGAAGAACTAAATAATTATAAGGCCATTATTTATAAACGAGATGAACGTATTTTATCGTATTTCTCTGAATCAAATCCGAAAAAAGGAATAGATTTTAAAAATAAAAATTTTATTTATAAATATTATAGCCAGTTCAAGGAATATGAAATTATTGCAGAAATGATAATGATCCAAAAGCATATTGATAAATTCCTTAAAAATAGTTTAATAGAAAAAAAAGGAATTGGTTATGTTTTAAGTTAAAAACTATTTAATTGACATTTTGGGAGAAAGAAGGTGATATTGGGAAAATCACTCTAAATAAACCTGAAAAAAGGAATGCTATAGATTTACTTGAAAAGTTTATGAAAGAAGAACATTAACTTTTCCATTTTTCTTTTTATAAACTTTTTTTATTAATTCATAATTCAAATAAATATGGTAAGATCAGAGCCTTTTCTTTTCAAAGTATTTCCTTTACTTAGAGAAAAGGTTCCTTGGATCCCTTTACTAACTAATATCCCCACGCCTGTTGAGAGATTAACGAACTTAGAAAATTATTTCAAATTGAAGCAAGGTCAAATTTACATTAAACGAGACGATAAAAATCATCATATTTATGGTGGCAACAAACTCCGAAAGTTTGAATTTTTATTTGCAAATACTCTAAAAAGGAAGAAGAAAAAAGCTATTGTAACTTACGGTGGTATCGGCACACATCACGGCTTGGCTAGTATAATAGTATGCCGCAACTTTAATCCGCCTATAAATTGTGATTTATTTCTTTACAAGCAACCTCTTACAAAACAAGTACAACAATCATTGTTATTGTTTAAGTATTTTGGAGCAAGAATGCATCTTGGTAAAAAAGACATAGGTACTTTCGTTAAAACGTTGTTTTTCTGGATATTTCATCGTAAGTATGATTTTATTCTTCCTGGGGGAACGCCTGTGTTTGGAAGAGGCACTCCATTGGGTACGGTGGGATTTATAGAAGCAGTACTTGAGTTAAAGGAACAAATTGATAAATCTCTTATCCCTGAACCAGATATGATTTTTGTGGCTGGTGGAACTATAGGAACAGCAGCAGGATTAACAGCTGGCTGCAAATTATTAGGATTAAAAACAAAAGTCTATGCCGTAGCAGTTTATAAACATTTCCTTGCTAATTCATCAAATTTAACAAGAAATGCTAATAAAGCTCTTAAATATTTACAGAAAAGAGATAATAGCTTTCCAAGAATTAAAATTTCTCAAGATGATTTCGAATTGATAGAAGGCTACTTAGGTTCTGGATATGGTCATCAAACATTAAAAGGACAAAAAGCAGTAAATACTGTATTTAATTTAGAAGGAAAAGAAAAAGGATTTTACTTAGAAACAACATATACTGGAAAAGCAATGGCTGCTATGTTTGATTTTCTTGGAAAAGAGGAAAATAAATCTAAAATAGTTTTATTTTGGAATTCTTATAATTCAAATGATTTAGACATGTATCTTAAAGAAACTAACTATGATTATAAAAAGTTACCAAAGAAATTTCATAAGTTTTTTGAAAAAGCTAGTTTTCAACTAGAAAACTAGATGAGATAAAATTAAAGTTAAACTAGATAATTAAATTAAGCTAAATTATTTTTAGCCGTTGTAATAAGCCTGTAACTAATATTGGTAAAGCAATTGTAGCATCACACCATACACTCACATGTTTTGATTCTAAGGAATATTTCCCCCATGATTTTGCTTCTGAAAAAGTGCTACCTGAAAGTCCCCCATCATATTCTGATGCTGTGTGAATACGTACTGAATAATTATATCCCATTTTAATAACTTTATCAAACTGATCTAGCATAGGAAAGATTTGTTGAGCCCAATTTCGTGGAACTCCTCCACCTACTATTAAAGTTCCATAGTCTTTATAAGTTTTTACAATTTCCCCAAATTTTTTCACATCCTCTAAGATATCAAATTGAAAGTTATACCCTTCATAAATGTTGTATTTAATAAGTTTCAATGCTAATTCTGAATCAGAAAAGGCAGGAATAAATATGGGTATATTATTTTTAGCTGCTATTGATAATATACAATCAACAGATAGTTTACTACCAATTTTTTGTAGAAAATCTGAAGGTGTGATTTGAATATTTTTTTCATCAAATGAAGAATGAATAATTTCAAGTAATTTAATGTCAGCTTTATCATAATTTTCTTCAGGAAGGAAGATATCATAAATCCTATTTATCCGGTGTTTGAATAATTCATCATCATCAACATTAGGGCTTCCGAGATAGTGCCCTACATTACTTGCAGCATCTACCAAGTCGTGTGTTATATTAGCACCAGTACTAATTAAAATATCAATCAATTCATATTCCATTAAAACCGAAATCAGTTCTCCCATCCCCGCAGGAACCATTGCCCCACTTAGGGTTAACACAGTTAAACAATTTTTATCAGAAACCATTTTTTCTAAGATATCAACAGCTAATCCAAGATTTCTCCCTTGGAAACCACAATCTTTTAGAGCAATTAGAAGACTGTTAACATCTTTTACTATTTTTGGATTGAAAGGTTTAACTTTTTTTATTAAAAAATTTTCTTTTTGATGGGTTTTCATAAATAAAATTAAATGCTTTAATAATTTTAAAATGATCTATTTGAATTTTTTTAAAAAGTCTTGAATTAGTATTACTATAGTTAAAATGAAACATGTATTTGAAAATATTTTAGATACAAACTTTAGAATTTCTTTACTTCATCAATTAAATTCTCTATTATATTCTATTTCATTATACTATGGAAATTATAGATTAGAATATTAAATTTGGCAGAATAATTCTAATTTAAATGTCATATATTTTAATGTGTTATTTGGGTTGAGAATAAATTTAAATAATACTTTTAATATTAACCTCTTAATTAAAAATTATAAAGAAATAATAATAACGTAATGTCTTTAGTCCCAAAGAAGGTTTTCTTTGTTAAAGGAAAGGGATTTCATAGATCCAAGCTGGCTGCTTTCGAAGAAGCCCTAAGAGATGCTGGAATTGAAAAGTATAATATAGTAAATGTTTCTTCCATTTTACCTCCATATTGTATTGAAATTATTAAAGAGGATGGATTAAAACAACTCCGTCCAGGTCAAGTTATTTTTGCTGTTTTAGCTAGAGAAGAGTCTAATGAATATAATCGGGTGATCAGTGCTTCTATTGGAGTTGCTAAACCTGCTGATAAGGGTCAATACGGATATTTAAGTGAACATCATACTTATGGTGTTAAACCTGAAAAAGTTGGAGACATAGCAGAGGATCTAGCTGCTGAAATGTTAGCAACAACTCTCGGCATTGCATTTGATTCTAATTTAAATTATGACGAAAAAAGGGAAGTATTTAAAATGGGAGGAAAAATTGTTGAAACCAAAAATATCACTTCAAATGCAACGGTAAGAGAAGAAAATGAGTGGGCAGCAGTGGTTGCTGCGGCAATATTTATAATATAAACCTTAAGATTTCAAATTGAAGTTTTTATCTTATTTTAAATAAAAAAGAAAATAGATTATTTTAAGAAGATTTTTCTAACCTTTTCAGGTAAGAGAAAACCACAATAAAATTCAAGAGCACTTGAAATTAGTATTAGTCTCGCAATAGTTAAGGTTACAATATTTGGATCTAACGCAGCATCCATTATAGCTCCAATAGTCCAAGAAATAAAAGCCACTAGCAAAAATCTTCCTTTTAGCTTAATTTCCTGTTCTTCTGATTTTAATGAGTCTCTTGCAATTAATATGCCTGTAATAAGGACGTTTAATACTATAAAAACAGCATATATTAACGCAACAGATTTATATCGTACATCAAGAATACCTGATAATTCTCCTATCACATTTGGGTCGTTAATAATGAAATATATAAGGTACACTTCAAAAAAGATTCCGATTATTACATAAACGATTATAAAAATCTTCTGCTTATCTTTATATTTAAGATCAGTAAAAGCTATTATCCAAATTAATATAATAATAGGAGCTGCAATATTTCCTATTAAGAAATAAGTCGCTGGAGTAAGCCCGGTACTAGTAATCAATGCTTTCAAAAATGAAATGGTGCTTGGTAACCAAGGTGAAGTTAAACCTATCCATGTAAACCCAAAGAATAAAAGAGTCCTTTGTTTATATTCAAAGTATTTTATAATCATTGTTAATCCAACAATTATAGAAAGTAATATAAAAATAATACTAAATATCCCATTGAGAATTTCTACTGGTTCCATTTAATCATCTCTAAATTGTTTTTTCATTTAATTCAGATTGAGTAAATATTAATATTTTAAGTTAAAATATTATAAATTGATTTAATATATAGATATGTGAGAGATATGATCACAAAAAAAAAGAAATATTATAATTCAATCAATTTTCTTAAAATACTTAATTTTTATATTTTGAAAGCAGGAATCAATCGATTCAATTTCTTCTAAAGTTTCCACAGACAATCTTTTTTTATCATTAAAATCTTTGGCGGCCCATATTAATTTGTTAAATCGCTGATGATGATTGTGAAATCTTTGATTTGCATACTCTTTTGCTTGTTCTGTATACAGGAGAAAGGGCCAGTCACTTCCTTCCATTAAGATTAGCTCACGAGCAGTTTGATTAAGAATTCTTTCTTCCCAAGCATTAGGATTTGGGATATTTTTTAAAATATTTTCAAATTCCTTTATAGAGCCATTGATGTAAGGCCAAATCCAACCGTGTTCTGGATTTTTCCAAACATGAAAATGACCACCTTCACCCCAACTACTTTCTCCCATCTTAATCACGGGAAAATCATCCTTAAGTTTTGAGAT
>JAEOTH010000173.1 GCA_016839915.1 Promethearchaeota archaeon | reverse complement strand
TATAGAAGTATTAACAAATAAAAAAAAAATACTGAATCTGGGTATACAATTAATGAATTATTAAAGGAACATTAGAAAAATTCAGCACTCAAAGATTTAAAATAATTTTTATTTTTAAATATCCTATAAAAATATAAGACAAAATTTCAAGTGAAAAAGATAAGACAAGTATAAAAATGAGATATATCTTATGTCAAAATTTAATTTTACGCCCGTTAAGACTGAGGTTCAAACGCTTAAAAGTCTTGAGGGGCTTTTAAATTGTGTTAAAGCAACAGTTGATGAGAAATTTATTTTAAGCTGTACCAATGTGATAAATATATGGGATGCTAAAACTTATGATTTTATAAGATCAATTAATGCCCATAGCTCACACGTAGAATCCATTGATATTAGTCCCGACGGGAAGATTGTAGTCAGTTGTGAAGGAGAAACTTACGATGAAGAAGAAAGGGAATATCATGAAATTAAACTATGGGACATTAATTCTGGTAAATTATTAAAAAGTATAAAAGTCACTGGAGAGCCAAAAGATATAGTATCTCCAGATGTGGATCCCAATCAAATTCGAGATTTAAAATTTTCTCCCGATGGAAAGTATATTACAGGAGCTACTTGGAATAAAATAAAAATATGGGATATTACCACATTAGAGCTTAAATTTGAAGTAATTATGAATAACTCTGCTAAGCATATTTCATTTTCTCATGATGGAAACTACTTCATGACGTGTACTTTATTTGGAGATTTGAATATTTGGGAATTTCCCTCAGGTAGATTGTTTAAACGATTCAAAGCTCATTCAGTATTTGGTCCTGCAGTATTTTCTTTAGATGATAAACTGATTATAAGTGGAGGAGGATTTCAAGATAAAACCATTAAAATATGGGAATATCCCTCATGTAATTTAAAAAAAGTCATAGAAGGGCATACAGGATACATCTCTGATTTGATAATCTCTCCCGATAATAAAAATATTATTAGTGCAAGTGGGGATAATACAATAAAGATTTGGGATCTAAATTCAGGAAATTTAATAAACACACTTATAGATCATCGTTCCCCTGTATTTTCTTTATGTTTCTCTGCAGATAGGAAGAATTTAATAAGTGGCGATATGGATGGGATAATAAAGATAAGACCTTTTAAAATTCAAACAGATAAAAAATCAGAAGAATTAGAAAATATTAATTATAAAATACCAATTGGTAAAAATATTCCCCCACCATCCCCTATAAATGCATATAGTGTTATTAAGACGCCAGGACATTCTGACACAGTTACCTCCATAAAATTAACATCAGATGGGCAATATCTAGTTTCTGCATCATATGATAATACTGTTAAAATTTGGGATTTTTATCAAGGAGATTTAATAAGGACTTTAAGAGGTCATTATTCATGGATAATATCAGTATGTATAACTCCAGATGATGATAAGATTGTAAGCAGTGATTTAGATGGGATAATAAAAATTTGGGAGTTTAAGACAGGTAAAGAATTATACACTCTAAGTACATTTAAAGAGGATGAAAAATCTATAACCATTACTCCTGATGGAAATCTTTTGATTACTGGTTCTACTGATGGCACCATAACTTTATGGGATATGAAGACTTTTAAAAGATTGAAAGAAATAACTGTTCAAAATGGCTCACATTCGTCTCTTATTACTAGTTTACTAGTTACTGCCGACAATAATCTTTTAATAACAGGATCAAATGATAAACAGATTAAAATATGGGATTTGAAGCAAACAAAGTTAATTAGAACAATTGTATTTGATGAATATGTTAATTCTCTAGACATCTCTAAAGACAATAATACGATTATTGCTAGTGTTTGGGATGGAAAAATAAAGCTTATAGATCTCTACACTGGAAATATTAAAAAAGAAATTAATGAAAAGTTAAAATATGTAAAAATAGGTAGATTATCTCCGAAACAAGATCTACTTCTTAGTTTTGCAGGTAGTGAAGGTGATGGAGAATTCTATATAAGAGAGGTATCGTCAGGAGTTATAAAACAAAAGTTTTATGATGAAGGTGAAATTAACGATTTAATTTTCTCTATAGATGGTAAATATGTAGTAAGTGCATCTGAAGATCCCACCATCAAAGTCTGGAGTATTGAAACCGGAAAAATAGTTCAAGCCTTTGAGAAGGCAGAAGGTCGTTTAGGAGCAATTAATATTTCAAATGATGGAAAAAATATTCTAAGCAGTACTGGAAATAAGAATGTCTATGTTTGGGGTTTACCGGATGGAAACTTAAAAAATCAATTGAGAGGACATAATAGTAATATTACAGAGATAAAAGTTTCCTCAGATAAAGTATGCACACTATCTGTTGATGGAGCAGTAAGAATTTGGGATTTAGAGACTGGCAAGTGTTTAAAAAATTATAATAATCTTAATCAAACAAGTGAGTTTCCAAGAGCATTTTTCAATAAAACTATATCACTTGCTTTTTCAGAGGATTCCAAACTTTTTGCTACAGGAACAGAAGGTGGAATAATAAATTTATGGGAGAGTGATTCTGGTAGGTTAATTAAAAACTTTAATTTTAAAAAAAGTGATCCAAACAGAATTGGGGATTTTAAATGGGTTGCTAGTATTGATATAGACCCTCAAGGAAACTATATAGCAGCGGGCTGTCAAGATGGATGGATTAGGGTATGGGAAATTGAAACTGGTAATTTAATCATCGAAAAAACAGTTATAGCACCAGGAATGAGAGTTACTCATGTACAATTTACAAGGGATAGCAATTATATTGGAGCAAGTGCAATAGGATCAGTAATTAAGCTCTGGAACTTAAAGTCTGGGGATCAGATTAACTTTTCTGGTAATCATGAAGATTATATTACTACTTTTAATTTTTCTCTAGATAATAAATTTATAATCAGCGGTTCAAATGATAATAAAATTTTTGTAAGAGATTTAAAACAATCCATTACCTATGGACCATTTCAATTATCTTCCCCCATTAAATTTACCACCATCATTCCAGAGAATAATTATTTATTAGGTGCTGATAATAATGGAGAAATCCTTATGTGGGATTATGAGAAAAAAAAACAAGAAGTTAGTGCCAGTGAAGCAGAGGAAGCAGAAAAACACCCATTTGAAAAATATTTGAAAAAACTCGAGAATATAGCATTGCTTCTAAATGATGTTCATGAATATTTAACAGGAAAAGAATATAGACTTTCAGTTGAAAATATGCCTGATATGATTGAAGAATTAGCGAGTAATGAAGGAATGTATTTCATGATACATTTTATGTTCTTTTATTATGGTGTCAAAAAACAATTAAAAAATGAAAGCCAATACGCCGATCTTATTAGAGGACTCAAGGAAATAATGGGTTGGGAGAAACAGAATAGTATTAATAAAATAAAAGCTTTCCAACTTCTTGCTTTTGGAAATGATGATTTAATCAAAAAGAATTATGAATCTGCTATAACTAAATTTAAGCATGCTCATGAACTAGATCCGAAAAATCCTTTTATTGTTTTAAGTTTGAGTCGAGCATATGCTGAACAAAAGGATTATCAAAATATGGGAGTGTATCGAAAAATCGGTTTAAAATTAATAGCAAGAATGCATGAAGAAGAAGAGTTAGAACCATCAAAGGAGTTTAATAAAATTATGCATAGGTTTTATGAAAAGCGAGACTCAATTTACAATTTCATAAATAAACGCACTTTTTATAAAAAATTCCTTCCAAATAAAATAGATATAAGATTATATTTCTGTCATATTCTTGATGAAATTGCGTCCTTATTACGTGGAGAGTCAAATTTAATACCAAAAGAACAAGCTCATTTAGTATTGGAGGATCTGTTTGAAGATATTTTTGAGTGGCTTTCAATTGTGTGTGGAGCAGCATATTACCATCTTGAGCATAATTTAGGATCTGAAGATGAGATCTCTAACATTTTAGATGCGTTAAAAGACATTAATGGTTTTGAAACCCATAAAAATCTTGATGAGGAGGCTTTTGGAATACCAGGACCTCCGAGATTTCCTGATAGTATAAGTATCTTATCATCACCTCATCAGACAGTATTGGATGCATCTAAAGGAAAAATAGACAACACTTTTGGAAATCGGAAGCCAATTCCTATAAATCGAGAATATATTTCTGATCCCATTCAATCCCATATCTTAAATGAATTAGAAAGGTTAATCAAAAAACCGATTCCCAGCGTAAATCAAGTCGATTTTGGAACTCATGGAGTAAGAATCGAAGATGGAGAAATAACGGAGTTGGGATTAATTTCTTGTGTTATTTCAGAGATACCTAAGGATATAAGCAAGCTTATTTCTTTGAAAAAGTTAATTATTAGGGATCAGAATCTTTCAATCGTACCCGAATCGATAGGGCAATTAAAAAATCTTGAAAGTCTCTCAATTTGTGGATTTCTTCATAGCAATAAATTAGAATCGCTCCCCGAATCGTTTGGATCATTATCTTCTCTAAAAGAATTAATTTTAGAAAATAATCGTTTAAATTCACTACCTGAAAGTATAGGAGGGTTAAAAAATCTCGAAAAATTGAATCTTTATGGAAATAATCTAAATACCCTTCCGAAGGGTATAGGTAAATTGAAAAAATTGAAATCTTTGTATCTAGCCTTGAACAGAATAAAATCCCTACCAAATACTATGAAAAATTTATTAAATCTGAAAGAGGTCTCTCTTCATCAGAATGCCATGAAAGAAGTTCCAATTGCGCTTACCGAATTAAAAAAATTAGAAGATTTAGATTTAAGTATGAATTCCATTGACTCTCTCCCAGATCAGTTTAAAAATTTAGAATCTCTAAAAAAACTTGATTATTCCTCAAATTGGCTGACTGAATTTCCCGAGATTTTAACAAAACTAAAAAGCTTAGAGGACTTAAACTTGAGTGTGAATGATTTAAAATATATTCCAGAATCAATCGGATATTTAATCAATTTAAAAACTTTAGACCTTAGCTACAATCGAGGGCTTAAAAGTCTCCCAGAATCAATGTTAAACCTTAGACTTTTTGAAAATTTATATCTTGAAGAATGCTATGACTTAGAAATACCAGAAAAACTGAAAAAGCAATTTGGAATCGAAGAATTTATTGATATTGAGTATGATGCAAATGGGAATTTTAACCTTGTGTTAAATACTGATTGGGGTGTTCCATCTGTAACTGGTTATGAAGATATTGACCGACGTAATCAGTTAAGAAATCCTAATGAAAATATTATTGGAGATGAGAATATTACTATTGAATTTACCTATCCCCTCTCTTTAAATGTCGAATTTGAATTTAACAATAAAGGAGGGTTCACAAGGATGGACTTATGGCGATGTATATATGAGGGATATAAAAGAATTTACGATGAAGAAGAATCAGATGCTGATGATCCTGGAAATGCACCGAATCTTTTAAATAGGGGAATAAGTCAGGGGCGATATGGTATATGGGGGCACTATATTGATGAATTGTGGATTGAAAGAATATTTTATGACGCAAGGTCAAAAAGGATAACTATGTTTATTGGATCTTAAGATAAAATTAAAATCTAAACGAGTCTTTAAAGTGATAGAAGGTATTATGCATAATTATGAGAAATGAGGTTTATAGTCAATATGACATTATATGATCAAGTCATAGCAAGCCTTACTGCTGAGGATTTTGAGACTTTTATACCCTTGCTTGGTTCAGGAATGCTATTTAGTCTTGATAAGAGCGATTTATTCTCATTAATAGTAGACCCTGAATTAAACTTACTGAAGATGATTATTTTAACTATTCAAGACCATGAAAAGGAGTTAAAGAATCATGATAAGAATTATTTTTTCAATGTTGACGCTTTTCTCATTTTTGAGCTTTATGAATATCCGTTACAAGACTTAAGACAGCCTGTAATTGAAATTATGAAGGACTCCCGTATTTTAGATTTTTCTTTATTGGTAAATTACCATTTAATCAGAAGTATTGATTATGAAACTTTTATCTCTCTTTGTGAAAATCCCTTAATATTTAAAAACTTTTTAGAGTGTTTTTTGCACGATTATAAAGATGATGAAGAATGGCAGAAATATGGCATTCCTCCTCATTCTCCGTACTATGAGAATCTTGGTTTCCATCTAACCCTACCATTAAAGACACAACTAATGAAACTTATTGACGAGTTTGACTTAGAATTCTCCATTCTACTTTATACCCTTGGATGGTTTCAATTTTTTACTATTGAACAATTAAATGAAATCCAAGATATTATAGCAGATAGAGTTGCTGAAGTTCCTACTTCAGAACGATTGAAAGTTAATAATGTATTAAGAAGTCTAGATGGCAGAGTTAAAGCATATGAGCGAGGAATAATAAAAAAGCAAGTGTCAGAATCAAAAGAATATGTAATAATAAATACTATAAAATATTTTGTACATGACAATACGTTAATGTTAAGGAATTTAGGAATTACAGATATTAGTGAAATCGAGGGATTAGATAAGCTTACTAATTTAGAAAAATTAGATCTTTCTAAAAATCAGATAAAATTAATTAAAGGGTTAGACTCTCTTGTAAACCTAAGATATCTTTATATGAAGGTAAACCAAATCGAGAAGATTCAGGGATTAGAAAAACTGACGCTTTTACATGATCTAGACCTTTATTTTAATAAAATCATCGAAATATCAGGATTAGAAAATCTAGAACTTTTATGTCGATTAAATCTCGGTAATAATAAGCTAACAGAAATAAAAGGGTTAGAATCCCTAAAATATTTAGAGGAGCTATATCTTTACATGAATCACATTTCTGAGATTAAAGGATTAGATACCTTAACAAATCTCCGAGTTTTAAATATTCATAAGAATAATATCTCCGAAATAAAAGGAATATCCTCTCTACGACATCTTCAATGGTTACTTCTTGATGATAACGAAATTACTGAAATTAAAGGGCTGGAGGGGTTGATAGAATTAAGAAGATTACTTCTAGAAAACAACAAGATCACAGAATTAAAAGGATTGGAAGGATTAAATTGGCTTAAAGAACTAAGATTAAAAGGAAATCAAATCCCCAAAGCTTTGATTGAGGAATTAGGAGGAGCTGGAAAGTATGGGGGAGTAAACGAACCACAAAATTTTATTGACTATTGTCGAGAACACTATAACAATTCTCAAAAACAATGATGATTTAAAAATTTTGAGATATAAAAAACGATTATTAATTTTCAAGCTTTTATTGATATAAACTCAACAGTAGGATTTAAAATAATTTTTATTTATAAGTATCCTATCCAATTATAAGACAAAAATTAGTAAAAAATAGAGATGTTTCAAGTTGAAAATAAGGCTTGGTTATGTATCTAATTCTTCAAGTGCTAGTTATATTGTAGATTTAGAGGAATATCCTAATGTTTTTTCTGTTGCAAAAGCTATGTTTGAATTGATAATAACAAATCCAGAAATTACGTTAAAAGAAGATGATAAAGAATATGCAAAAATAGAATTAGAATTATTAAAACAAGCAATTAAAGATGGAATTAATCCAGAATTACCATTATTTATTCCAGGGAATTACGATACATGTATTGTAAAAAAAGAAGATCGTTATGATATTAATACAAATTTCGATCATCCATTTTGGAAATTAACCGGATTTGATGGAGTTGATTATTTTGGATACATGGATGATCCTAATATGGAATACTACTTTCTTTATATCGGAAAATATGGAACATTGAATGATTATAAAACTAAATATTCTGAACTAGTTAGAGAAAAACATAAGGAAATCTATAATTTAGTCCAAAATAGAAAGCAAACAAAAGAATTCCAAACAAAAGAAGAACAGCAAGAGTCTAAACACGAAGAAATTGATAAAATTGTT
>JAEOTH010000172.1 GCA_016839915.1 Promethearchaeota archaeon | reverse complement strand
TGCTCTCCTATCCAAAGGAACAAAGTGAACTGCTGCTGGACATCTGTTTTGAAAGGGGATTTAAATACTACTTAGAACATATTAATAGAATGCAGAGATAATATCCACAAATTCTTATCATCATACAAAACTTTTCAAATCCAAAGAGTCTATTAAATTTTTAAAATTTTCTTCTAAGTGGTAAAAGTCAATCATTTTATATGCACTTTCTATATCGTTCAAGTTAGAGATGTGATGAGAATCGCAACCTATTGACACCTTTATTCCACTCTCCTTTAATTTATTAAAAAAGATTTCATATTTTGGGGAGTAAAACTGTGGATAACTTGAATTAAATTCTATTATTACATCGTACTGCTTTAAAAATTCTAATAAACTATCCAAACCTCTAATTATAAAATATGATGGGTCAAAATGGGCAAGTCCTATTAAAGGAAATTCAATGTGGTTTTTCTTTTTCCAAAAATTGAGAATTTTCTTAATAAAAACGATTCCTTCGAATGTTTCAAGATATTCAAACAATATTAAATCGAACTTACCTGGAGAGATATTGTTAAGTATAAACTTCTCTGAACTTCCTAAGTCTATCTCTACTCCCTTAAGAAGTGTCAACTTCTTATCTTGGTCAATTATATACTCTTGAAAATAGGATATATCTTCTAAATATCTCTTGATTTTATCAAGATTATTAAGATTTGGGATATGATCGGCTTTCCATGAATCTGTAAAATGATCTGTAATGCAAATATATTCTAAATCCGTTTTTAGGGCGGCATTTACAATTTGTTCTATTGAATTTCTTCCATCTGAATAAGTTGAGTGAATATGTAAGTTTATTTTATGGAATTCTGTTTTCATGGTTTAATCTCTAATATTCTTTAAGTTAATTAAATCCCTATTGACTTTATTTCTTTATTGCGATACCAAGACAAAATTCCAAAAATAAAAAGAATTGTCCCAAAAATAAAGAGAATTGAAGTAAAAAGGGTCGTTCCGTCTTCACCTGGGATGTACGTAATAGAAGTACCGATTATAACAATTAAATCTTCTAAAAAGACGGAATTATTAACGAACATAAACACTATAGTAAAAACCACCACTCCTGAAATAAATTGTAGAACTGCGATTATAAGATTTATATTATGGATTATACTAGATCTTTTTTTTCCTAATTCAATGATCTGAGCATTCCCTATATTAATTGCGACCCTCTCTTTATCGATAAACTTAACATAATAATATGCTAACTCTCTGATAGGTAATAAATCAAGTATAACTGTAATAATTGTAAACACACATAAAGCTATTAAGATTCTATTTATTATTACCAAGTCAGGATTAACATCCGAATAATTATTTATTGCCCATATAAAGAGAGCTATTATGAGAGAAAAGAAGAATTTGATGCCAGTTAGGGTTAAATTCTTAGAAGGTTTATCAGTCATTATTAACAATTGATAAGTAAAACCAATTATTAAGATAATTAGGCCTAAAACTAAAGCTAATGGTGAAATTATAATACCTAAAATTACGGCAAAAGCTAAGAAACATATAAAAATAAAAATAGGCAAAAAAGGAAAAAACGGTGCCTTAAACGGGCGATCCAATTCTGTGCGCTTTCGTCTTAATTTTACGGCGGCGTAATTTACAAAAGCTAAAGCAAAAAAGTAGATAAAATTAGTAATTTGAGCAGTCAATTCAGTCCCTGCAAAAATCGTAAATAATAGGATCAAAACTACAGAAATTATTAATCCTATTTTCGGTAAATCGGATTTTGTTTTGGTTTCTCGAATTTTTTCTGGTATAAATCGATCTCTTGCTAATGCTGTAATTATGCTTACTGCTGAACCTAGTGAAGCATTAATAGCTATTAACGTTGAGATAAGGGCAGCAATAATCATTATATAAAAACCAAATGGACCAATAAAACTTTCAAACACAATTGCTAATAAAGCGGGAGTCTCACTTAAATTGTCAGGATTTACGCCTATATCTAGTAAAACAACAGATGTAATTGACAAATATATGATCACTGTAATTATTATAGCATATACATTTGTTTTAGGGATATTTTTTGAAGGATTTTTTATTTCAGGATTTAGGTATGCTATATTTGAAGTTATCGAAGTAAATAAAATAAATAGTAATAAAAATCCCGGGATAATCCCTTCAAATTTAATGGAGGGTAGAAGAAAATTTGGATTAATTGTTGGCGAAATTATTAATCCAGAAATAATAAAGAATCCAAATAAACCAATTAAAATGAAGGTTAAAAGCAGCAAAGCTTTAGT
>JAEOTH010000171.1 GCA_016839915.1 Promethearchaeota archaeon | reverse complement strand
GATACCGAATTTCTCGTTTTAGAAGAAAAACCATTGAAAATTCAATGTGTTTATTGTGAACGTATTTATAAACTAGAAGAAATCGTCTTTACTTCAAAAGAAAAGAAAGAGATGAAAGTAAAACAACGAATTCAATTATAAAGAAAATAAAAAAATACTTATAAAAATAATTCAAAAACCGATGAAAAAATAGGTACAAAACTGAGTAATGTGTGGAGAAAAACACCGACAATCATAAATAAGAAAAAGAAAATTCCAATACCAGGCATGATAATATTCTTATAATTCCACTCTTCTTTATCATATTCATGTTTAAGGATATTAAAACTTACGATAAAAGGGAATATAAACCACCATGCTAACATCCAAACGAATAAGAACCAACCAAATAATCCAAATATTAGTCTCCCTACAAAAGCACTTAACGCTCCAGTAAGTGCCCGAATCCAATAAAGCTTTGTTTCTTTTTCTAAACGGAGATCGAATGTTTTTGTTGGTCTTTTTTCAACTTGGATCGATTGTTTTTGTAATTCTTTCTTCTTCTCTTTTATTAACTTCTTTCTTTTCTTCTTTATATCTATCTTCTTGCGCCTTCCCATAATTATTATTATAAATATTATTTATTATAAAAATCATTATATATTATTGATAAACTAGAAATCAAACCTAAAATGATTAAACAATCTATAGAATTTTCTAATTTTGATGTATTTGCTATTACTAAAGAATTAGATTCAATATTGAAAAATGGTACGATCCTTAATATATATGAAGTAGAAGACTTATTAATATTAAAAATTAATACTGATTTTGGAAAGAAAAATCTAATTGTCAAAAAAGATTCTCGAATTAATTTAACCGAATATGATTACCCCATTCCTAGTTATCCAAGTCAATACATAATTTCTCTGAGAAAATTATTAAAAAACCGGAGGATCTTAAAAATTACTCAACACCAATTTGATAGAATTATTATAATAGAATTGAGTAAAAAAGGCGAGAATTCATGGAAATTTATAATAGAATTATTTAACAAGGGTAACTTTCTACTCTTAGACGAAAATAACATCATAAGAATTGCTAAAAGATATAAAAAGTATAAAGATAGAGAAATCCTTGCTAGAAAAGAATATAGATTTCCCAAAACTCATGAAAAAAATTTTTTAATTTTAAATAAAGAAGAGTTTAAAGCACTGTTTAATAACTCTGATGTAGAAATAATCAGAGATCTTTCTAGAAAGATCCACATTTCAGGATTATATAGTGAAGAAATTTGCCACCGAGCAAAAGTTAATAAAAATATTCTTGGGATAAACTTAAATGATGAAGACTACGAAAATTTATATAATTCTTTCAAAAATTTAAGAAATCAATTACTATTTGGTGAAATTGATGCTCATATAGTTTTTGACGATAACAGAAATCAACTTTCAGTACTTCCATTCGAAATTGAAATTCTCAAAAAATATGAGAGAACATCTTTTGACTCTTTTAATAAAGCTGTAGATAAATATTATTCAAAAATTGACTCTGAAGCATTAAAGGATCCAAAAGATCAAAAAATTGAACAACAAATTAAATCTCAAGAAAAGATATTAAAAAATCAACATGAATATCTTATAGAGCTCAAAAATAAAAAGAAAAAATACTACGAGATCGGAGATTTAATCTATGCTAATCTAAATTCCTTAGAAAAGCTAAAAATGGTAATACTGGAAGCAAAAAAAAAAGACTTTTCATGGGAGGATATTAATAGCAGACTAGAAAAAGCAAAATTGGAAAAGTTAAATGGAACAGAATTTTTTGAAAAAATCATTTCTTCGAATAATCAATTGTTAATAAAAATTAACGATAATAGTATCTATTTAGATTTAAAAAAAAGCATTGCAGAGAATGCAAACAATATATATTCTAAGGGAAAAAAAGCCGAGAAAAAATTAAAAGGAACTGTTACAGCAATTGAAAAAACTAAAGAAAAAATCAATAAATTAAAACTTGAAAGAGACTCAAAAGAAGCTGAAATTGATTTCTTGATTAAAAAGCCAAAAAAGAGATGGTATGAGAAGTTTAGGTGGTTTATTTCTTCTGATGGGTATCTGACTATAGGAGGTAGAGATGCATCATCTAATGAGATCATTTTTAAGAAGCATATTGATCAAAGTGATTTAGTTTTTCACACAAATTTCCCAGGCTCTCCATTAACTGTAATTAAAAATCCAGAGAATCAGAAAATTCCAATAAGCACCATTAATGAGACGAGTGAATTTGTTGCGAGCTACTCTCGTGCATGGAAAGAGAACTGGGGAGTAGTTGATGTATTTTACATTTTTCCGGATCAAGTTTCAAAAAGTCCTCCATCTGGTGAGTTTTTACAAAAAGGATCTTTTATTATATCTGGTAAAAAGAATTTCATTAAAAATGCAAAAACTGTATTGACTATTGGGGTACTAATTGTTGAAGTAGAAGCAGAATCCGAAGAAACACGTAAAATATTTTATCCTAAACTTATTTCAGGTCCAAATTCTGCAATAAAGAAACAAACAGAAAATTATATAACGATCATCCCTTCAAAATCAAATGGTTTTACAAAAGGAAAGTTAGCTAAAGAGATTCTTTCTCATTTTATTAGGAAGGCTGACGAAAATTCAAAAATTTGGATTAAACTCTTATCTTTAGACGAAATTCTTCTTTATTTACCTAGTGGGATTTCAACTATTAAGGTGGATTGAGACATAGCTTGATCTCAGCAATATTTCTATGATCATCAAATAAAATCCCATCAATGCCCTCTGCAATTAAAGATTTAATGTGAGATCTAGCATCCCTATATGAAAGAAAGTCCCAAGCTAGTGATTTTATATTATTTTTATGGCATACCTCAATAAAATCTTTAGTTACTAAATTCGACCTTAGACTAATTAAATCGGGCTTTATCATCAAATTGTTAATTTTCCCCAATTTCAAAAACTTATTGAGTTTGAAATCAAAACCCTTAGTAATATTATAACATATTCTGCTATCTGGATAAGAATTTTTAATATTCCTTAATTCTTGTAAATTTCTCCCACTAAAAATACAATCCTTTAATAAGTTATAATGTATAACAGTTTTCAGAATTCGATCTTTAATATTATTATCTTTTAACTCAATCATAAATTGAGTTTTACCCTTCAAAAAATTTAGGGCTTCTCCTAAGAGAGGAATTTCTTCATTATGATTTTTAGTTCTATATTCTTTAATTTCATAATAATTGAAATTTTTTAATAACCCTGACCCTGTAGTTGTTCTATCTAAAGTATTGTCATGTAAAATTATCAATTTTCCATCTTTTGTCTCTCTAACATCAAATTCAATACAATTAGCTCCTAACTCTATTGCTTTTACAAAAGCACTGATAGTATTTTCATCAAAAATAGCTTTGGTTCCTCTGTGTCCTATATATAAAAATTCTGAGCTCATAACCGAACTTTTAAAACTCTTGAATCAGAAATATGTAGATCAAAATTATAACAAGTCCAAAAAGAGTAAAAACAAATACTAATGAATTTAAAATGGTTTGTCCAATAGAGAGTAAAATTATTAAAAGCAATTCTTTCCAATTTAATCGTTTACCAATTAATTCTTTATAATTAGCAAAGCTAGTGATAATAAATAGAAAGAACAATAAAACAACAATCACTTTTATGACAATATCAATAAACGTCCATAATATTTCCCTATTCATAAAAATTGTTATTATTTCAATATTAAACAGAAGGGATACAATAAAGAAAATACATCCTAAAATAAATGAAATTATTACTGATTTATATGCAAAGTTTTCATCAGATCGATATTTTTCCTTTAATTTGGTTTTTTTTTCTGGGTGTTTAGGAATTTTTGACATTTTATCTTTTAAATTTTTCAATTTTTGCTTTTAATCTAAAAATTTTATACAAATAAAATCCTAAAAATGCTCCGAGAATGCTAAAAATTATAGCGCATATTATATATAGTGCAAAATTTAGAATTGATGGTGGTGAAGTCGATAATGCTTTTATGTTAATGAGAAATATTCCACTTTTTTTAATACCACTCGGATAAATAGGGCTATCGCCATAACTAATATTAAATGCATAACTGCTATCGAAGTTCAGTTCTACATCTTCCTCATCTCCATTTAAGTTGTCAATTGGAACAGAAAATTCATAAGTTGAGATAAGTCCATCTAATTTTGCCGCCCCATCACCATTGTAAACTGAATCGTTAAAAAAGATGCTATCGTTTATATAATAATCAAAGAAATTAAAATTATTTTCCGTAATATTTGAAAATTGCACAATTTTCGCATCAATAAACTCATCTTTATCCTCTGAACTACTATTTGAGATTATTATTCCTACAAATTCTGTAGCATTATGATATCCCAGTTCTAAATCAATCTGCACTGAAATATAGAGATTTGAATAATCTTGTATAACCCATAAATCAATATCTAAATCATCTATCACTGTCGCAATTTTTACAGCATTACTCCATTCTTTTGTTGAAAGATCAATTTCTCCATTAATTAATGGTGTTTCCCCAAATCTGGAATTGATCTCCTCAGTCGCACCATAGCTATTTGATATAAAAAATAATGAAATAAGGATCATGTTTACAAATATAATACCGCTTAAGACTCTAAAAGTTTCTTTCCTCAAGATTAAAATGCCATTTACTTTTATTTTGTGCTATTTTCCGTATATTTAAATCTTAAAATGGATAATTAAAATTTAATTTAATATTTTATGCATATTCTTAAGGTTTTTCTAAAAATTCACCCTTAAGTCTATCTTTTTATAAAAATGTCTTTTTGATTCTTTAAGAATAAAATGAATTAATTAAGGAAATTTGGGAGCATAATAACACAGCTAAATTTATTTAAATAAACTATGAGATAATTTATTAGATGCTTTATCTCTCGTTTTGCTTCTGTTAAATTCTCATTATTATATTCTGCATATGGTTTAGGCCCAATAGCAACAAGTTTACCTGATAAGTCTTTTTCTCTTTTAATAAAAAACCAAAAGGGATTTTTTTTTTCGTTATCCTTCACAATTATGAGCATCCAAGGATTATTTGTCCAATCACTATTATCAGGTCCAATTACTTTTTCAATTGCTTTTTGAGTAAAATATTTTTTAGTCATTCTAATTGTCTTTACAAGAGCATTGAAGTAACTTCTTTTTATCTCTAAGTACCCCCCAAAATATGCTTTAGCATCATATAATTCAAGTTCTTTATTTTCTCCATTAGATAATTTCAGAAAAACTTTCCAAATATTCATAATAACTCAGTTTGCTTTTTCAATCCAATTTCTTCTATTTTTATTTGTTTAAACATATTTTTAACCTTTTTTAGAGAACCCTCTAACCCTCTAATTTTTGCATCTTTTAAACATAAATTCAAATAACATTCATAATAAAGTTGCTTATTAATAACTAGAACTCCTGATGTATGAATAATTTGGTATTGTTGAAGAATTTTCGAAATGCTATACAAAATTTCATCAGTGAAGGTTATTGATGAAAATGTTATCTTTATAATTTCCTTCTTTTTCAGAGGATATATTGATATCTTTATAGAGTTTTCTATAATTGATTTGACAATTAAAAGGTAAGGACTTTTCTCTAGGTTTTTAATATCTAATAATGAAAGTATTAAATTAGTTCTAGTAATATCCTTTATGCGTTGAATATGTGCTTTCGTTAAATTGTATACTTTCATTTTTAATTCAAATATTTCTTCTTCTCATTTTATTTTTCTTTATTATATGGTTTTTTTAATGTTCGAATAGTCCCTGAAGTTTTAAATGGTGATAAAATGACTCTTACTCCGTCAATTTCTTTCACAAGACTTAAAGCTGTAATGATAGTTTCTTTTGTCTTATGAGAACACCTTATAATTCCAAAATCTTCATCTAAATTGAGTTCCATTAACCATAATCCAATTTTATTCGCTTCTTTCAATCCAAAATATCTCCAGATTGATTGCCAAATTGATTTTAAAAGTGAATTTTGAGTAATATTAAATTTACTTGGTTTAATAATTTTAAAGGAAATATATCTTTGCTTTTCTTTTCGACTTATAATATATCCCCACCTTTAATTAATTTAACTTCAGGTTCAAGATTATTATTTTGACGTTTTTGAACTCTCTCCAATAATAAAATTGGGTTCGTTCTAAAGATCTTTTTTGCTCTATCTAAAGAAATTCCTAAAAGAGAGTGACAAATACTTATTAAAGCTCTTGGATGTCTGAAATCATAAATATCATTAAAATTTCCACTTATAATGCAATTTACTTTAAATTTTAGAGCTGATTGGACGAATTTATATAAATTTCTAAAATTTTTTGATTGACTTGCTTTGTTTGTTATCATTATCGGTGCTAGTGAAAATTCCAAAAATGAATTGTTTTGTCTAGTGAGTGATATCACTCCACGAGTAAGTGTTTTAATTATCTCTGGATTAGAAAATGAGACAATATCCACTCTTGAATCTTTAGCTGCCTTTAACTGAACTTCTTTATTTAAAGATTCAATTGAAATAATGTCAGGAAAATCTTTTACCTGTTTCATTTTTCTTTTAAATAAATCAAGATTATCTATTCTTAAATTAATCCGATAGAAAGTATTCATTTTCAATTCTGTTTTTATTTTATTTTTTAAATCTAATGGAATTGAAATTATTGCGTTATTAGGTTCCAAAATCACATTTTTAATCCCCAGTTTTTCACAAAATTCTAATCTTGAAAGAATTTCATTAAAATTTTCGAAATCAGCTCGTAATCTTGATTCAAAATATGACAAATATAATATAACCTCAAAAAACTGCTAGATTCTATTTAATTATGTTAAGATATGTAAAAATAAAAAAATTTTATTATAAATAAATATTTAACATGTTAGTTTTTGAATTTATGTGAGGATTTCGATTGCCTAAAAAAAGAAAACTCTCAGAAATTAGAAAGAAGGTTGAAAATGGTTCTGCAATTATATTAACAGCTCAAGAATTAATAGATCAAGTAAGTGAAGGTAAGACGGTTAAATTTGAAGATGTCGATATTGTTACAACTGCAACTAAAGGCCTTATGAGCGGATTAATGGGGATTTTTTCTTTTCGACTATCACCACCTAAAACATTGAGAAAATTTACTGAAGTTGATATTAATGGGATACCCACATTTCCTGGTCCGTGCCCAAATGAATATTTAGGTATCGTAGATTTAATTATCTATGGAACTACTCAAAGTCAAACTATTGATAATTATTGTGGTGGTTCTCTTTTTAGAGATATCGTTGAAGGGAAACAGGTAGAAATATTAGCTAAGAGTGCTGAAGGGGAAACCATTAAAAAAGAAATGAGACTAGCCGATATGCAGTTCGCTAAATTAGCTGGAACTAGACAAGCTATCAAAAATTATAATGCTATGATTAATTGCGAAACCTATAATGTTGACACAATTTTCTCCTGTCTACCTTTTTCACCTAATAAATCAGAAATAACTTTTTCAGGATGTGGAGCACTCAATCCATTTCAAAATGATCCTGAATTTGAGTCATTTGGAGTCGGTTCTCCTGTTCTTGTAAATGGGGCTTTAGGGTATCTAATGGGTCCTGGAACTCGTAATTATATCGAAAAACCTAATATGATGACTATTGCTCCATTTGAAGGAATGAAACCAGAATATATGGGCGCATTTAAAACTTCTTATGGATTAGAACCTATCTGTAGCTTAGCCGTCCCTATTCCTATATTAAATGAAAAAATACTCAATAATATAGTAAAATCTGATAAATTAGTGAAATTAACAATTTTAAGTCTTGTGGGTCGTGAAAAAGTGGGAGAAATCACATATGGTGATGTTTGGGATAACAATTTTCTCATGAAGTTTAATCCTGATGCTTGTAAAAATTGCGAAGAATGCAAAGCAATTGATAAATGTCCTACTAATGCGTTTATTATAAAAAATGGAATGATCTCTGCAATAGATCGTTCCCGTTGCTTTAATTGTGGTAATTGCACTCATTTATGTCCAGAAGCGTTTGATTTAGATTTAAAGTTAGTAAGTTTCGAAGATACAGCTGTTCCTATTGTCTTAAGGCAGTCAGATAGGTATGGTGCGATAAAATTAGCTGAACACTTAAAATTGATGATTCTAAAGGGGGAATTTCCCTTAAGAAAACCAATTAGTAAATTACAATTTGCACAAACAATAAAATAGAACTCAAGACCACTATAGATTTTTTAGGGGATTATCTTGGATTTATTAATATTTAATTTGTATTTATTTGTTGATCCTCTTTTTATAAAAAACTTTATTTTTTATTTGTAATAAGTCTAAATATGTCAAATCAAATGTTAAACGGTGGCGATTTGCTTGTTAAATGCCTCGTAAAAGAAGGCATTACCAAAATTTTCGGCCTTGTTGGTGGAGAATTATTAAAGATATATGATGCTATCGAACGCTGGGGTCGTGAAGAGGGGATTGACACTGTAATGGTCCGGCACGAACAAGCTGGAGCACATATGGCAGATGCATGGGCAAGAGCAACTGGAGAAATTGGTGTTTGTTTAGGGACAGCAGGACCAGGAGTCACTCATTTGATTCCCGCTGTTGCAGCAGCAAATGCAGATTCGATACCAATGTTGGTGATTGGTTCTCAAATTGCTAGAATGTTTGATAATATTGGAATATTACAGGGTGATTTAGACCAGATGAGTCTAATGAAACCTATTACAAAATTACAAGTTTCTGTAGAAGATCCATATGAAATACCGGATGCGGTTCAAAGATGTATAAGAACTGCGATGAGTGGAAGAAGAGGTCCTGTCTTTCTCGAATTAAGGGAAACAGCATTAGTTAGAGAAGCTACGGAGGATGATTTTAAAAAAGTTTTAGATCCCCAATATTACCGTCCATTACGTAGACCTGCTGGAAATATACAAGGTATAATTAAGGCAATAGAGCTTTTAAAGACTGCTAAAAAACCTTTAATCGTAGCTGGTGGCGGTGTTATTGCTTCAGAAGCTTATGATGAGGTAAATAAATTATCAAAAACCTACAATATTCCTGTTGGAACAACTTTAAGTGGGATAGGAGCAGTTACAACAGATCAAACATTTGTAGGGGGAAAATTGACAGCAATGGCATATAGAAGGGCTGCTATTGAAGCTGAAGTAGTTCTCTCTCTTGGGTGTAAATGGGATCATACAATTATTTATGGAGCTTCCCCCCTTTGGAATCAAGATCAAAAAATTATCCAAGTTGATATAGATCCAACTGAAATTGGTAAAAATAGACCTGTGAACGTTGCTATTGTTGGAGATGCTAAAGCTGTCATTAATCAACTATTAGCAGAAATGGAAAAGAACCTTCCTAAAGAAAAAGTTACTGAATGGTCTCAATGGAATGAATATTTACAGGACGTAAGGAAAAATGATAAACAACAATTTGAAAAAATGTTAAAATCAAATAAATTACCTATGAAACCTCACAGGCTTATATATGAAGTTCTAGATTTCATACCAGATGATACACAGCTGGTGATAGATGGGGGTGATATTTTTGTTTTTTCATTGGATTTAATAAGCCTTAAACCACGCGCCCCAAGAAGTTTCTACCGCTCTGTTTCAATGGGGCATTTAGGTATTGGGATTCCATATGCTATTGGTGCAAAAATGGCTAAGCCAGATAAGTTAGTTATATGTATTACTGGAGATGGTAGCTTTATGTTTAATGTACAGGAATTAGAAACAGCAGTAAGGTTAAATCTCCCTATAATTACTATAATCGGAAACAATTGCGCGTGGGGTATGATAAAGTCAAATCAAAAGCTAAATTTGGGTAGAAGATATTGTGATGTAGATTTTCCACCAATAGATTATGCAAAAATCGCTCGAGGTTTTGGATGCCATGGAGAGAAGATAAGTAAGCCTGAAGATATAAAACCAGCATTGCAACGTGCCATTGACTCAAAAAAACCAGCAGTTATTGATATAGATATAGCTTTTGAAACTCCCCCCGCAATGAAATTACTTGGGCTGTATAAAAAAAACAAGGGTTTATTTGGAAAATAAAATCTAATTAGAAGTGAAGAAACATGTCAGAAGAAAAATTTTTGAAAGAAAAAGTGGCTTTAATAACTGGTGCTGGTGGTGGTGGATTTGGAAGAGAAATGGCAAAAGCTTTTGCAAGTAAAGGAGCAAATCTAGTTATAAATGACATAAATGATGAAGGATTGGAGCAAACACGTGATATTATTCGTAAAGAGTATGATGTTGAGATTCTTAAAGTAAAAGCCGATATTTCGGATTCTGAACAAGTAAAACAAATGGCTGAGACCGTATTTGAAAAATTTGATAACCTCTTTTTATTAGTAAATAATGCCGGAATTGATGGTGGACTATATACATCTTTAAAAGCAAAAGAGGAAATTTACGATAAAGTAATGGGTGTCAATTTAAAAGGAGCTTGGAATGTTACGAAAACTTTTTTCAAAAGAATGAGAAGGCAGAAGCATTTTACACCAATCGCTGGCAAAATAATTAACATTGCCTCTTGTGCGGGAACATTAAATGGGACTAATCCATATCTTGGGGTTTATAGTGCAAGTAAAGCTGGCTTATTAGCTTTTACTAGATTATGGGCTCTTGAATTAGGCTCCAACAATATTACAGTTAACGCAATTTCACCAGGAGTATTTTTAACACCTATTTATAATAATGATCCTAAGCTTATCAGAGATTTTTTAAAGACCAGAGGCGTAAAAATACCTATAGATAAAATTGGTGAGGCTAAATGGGTAGCTGATGTTGCATTATTCTTAACTTCACCAGCGGCAGATTACATTACAGGTCAAAATATAATCCTCGATGGTGGAATGACAATTAGTATAAATAAATTATAATATTTTTGTACAATTAGATAATACTTTATTTACCACGGCCTTTATTTGCTCTGATACTTGGTCGTGTTTTTTCTGATCCCCATCCCTTCTTATGTAATCCTCGAGCTCTTTTTCCTGCTGATGTAAGGCCACGAGTTACTCTTTTACTATGCTGAGATTCAGTAATCCAATTAATTTTGGGATCTGATTTAATAACAGGATGAAAAGGATCAACTAAAATTGTCTCATAATACCAATGTTTTCCATCAGAATATACTTTATAACTATTAAGAACTTGCATGTTTGGATACTTTCTTTGCACACGTTCCTCTGCAATCCATTGTAGATTCTTTCCTGTTGTGTATTTGGATACACCCATCGCTCTTGGTTTTCTACCTCGTTTCGGACGAGTTTTATGCATTCCCCCTTTTCTTATTCTTGCTCTTACTATTATGTATCCTTGTTTCGCTTTATAACCTAAAGTTCTTGCACGATGAATATTAGTCGGTTTTTCAACTCTTTGTATAGATCTACCCTTTCGATATTCAATTCCACGATACCATTGTTGGGTTTGATAACCTTTTTCATGTTTTTCAAAAGTCTCTTTTACATGGCTATATCCAGATTTCAATTTCTCAATGCTCTCTTTTTTTTTTTATATCTTCAAAAATTTACAGAAATTAATTAATTTTATTATTTTCTAATCCAAAGGTAAAAATTTTTGGATGTTTTATATCTATATTAATTAGTGATTGTTAATCAATTTTCAATTAAAGAGTCATTATATGGAAGTAAATATTTCTATGGAAAAAAATAACAAAAATCGAGATGTCAAAAAAGTTAAAATTGAGGAAGAAAATGGCTTAAATATTTCTTACAATAAAGATGAATTTAATAAACAATTCCCACATTTGATTGAAGAAATTTCATCAAAAAAGAAATTAGTGCAAATAAACTCATTTAAAATGAATGGGGAACAAGATCCTGAAGAACTACCTAAGGAATCTCATAAACTATATCCAAATGAGTTATATAATCCTGGAGCGATTGATTTTTTAAGAAGATGTACAAAAAACGAGGATGCAATTAGTATTTTGGATTATTTAATGAAGAGGAATGAAATTTCTAAGAAAGATTATTGTAATTACAGGAATATTATTTCACAAGAAGGAGGTTTAAAGCGGTTAATTGATGAATATGGTGGTTTAAAACAATCAGGATATTATATGAAGAAATATTATAAAAAAAAAATTATTGATCAAAAATTAAATAGTAAAAAGGATTAAGATCATTTGACAGATGATGAACTTATGACAAAGCTAGCTACTTGCTCGGTAGCAATGACATTGTCGCCCCAAACTGATGTCATCTTTTAATCAACATACTTTTCTAACCTTTTTCTAAAAATTATTCCTTTCTCAGTTAAGAAATATTCCTCATTATTTTTTATTATAAGGCCTAAATCAAGTAAAACAGGGACTCTACCGTTTATACAAGAAATTGGTAAACCTGAAAATAATTTAATTGTATCAAAATTTTTCGCACCATTATTAATCGCTACTAGTATTTCAATACCCATATAACCTAAAAGATTTTTTAAATCCTCATATGTTTCTTCTTCTTCAGGCATTGTACGTCGTTTTTATTAAACTTATTTTATAGGAGTTACTTTCTTTTAGTATTCTTATTTTTTTTTACTTTTTGAAGTTTTTTTCCCTTCACTTTCTTTAGCTTGATATCTATTTGCTACTATAGGTTCAGCTTCTTTAGGTAATAATTTTCTCATCCATTCAGGAAAAGCTGTTGTAATTTGTAAATTGGTTTTTAAAACAATATAAGTCTCAGTATCATAGTCTAATTCTTCAATAACATCAAATTTCTTTAAAAAATCAATATTTTCCATTAAGGAATCTAAAGATTTCTTTGTAACCAATTTTGGCAATTTATCTTTTGAAATTAAGCCATTTCTTAACTCTGAAAGTACACTGTACTTTTTGGAATCTGCCATTATTTGAAATAAAGTAAAAGCATCTTCCTTTATTTCTCCTTTTGTCTTCCTTTCATATTCACTAAAGTATTCTTGAACTTTAGGAAGGAGCAGTTCTATCAATTCTGGCTTATCGTCAATATACTCAATGACACTATCCGGGGGTATCCTTTCAGCATTTACTTCTTTCACTAGAAGTACATATTTCTCTACTAAACCAATTTGATTAATAAAAATAAACTGTCGATCATCTAAAGTTTCGATAATCTCTTCAAAACTTTTTTCTGGAAACTTTTCAATAAACCATTCTCTTAACCACTCTAAAGGAATGGGACCTTTTGATAGCTTTTCTATGGTTTTGAATATGTGTTTATCATTTAATAATATGGCAATTTCTTCTTCTTCTGTTTTCTCTCTTGTGTCTTCTAAAATTGCCCAATACAAATTGGTTAGCCATGCTTTTATTAAAGATTCGTTTTTTATTATGCTTTCCTGGTCCTCTTCATCAAAATTATTCACATCATTAATGTAAAAAGCTGTATAAATCTCTTCGTTTGATTGTAACTGTTCTGAAAATTCGGTACATAAGATAGCAATTTTCTCTTCAATCTCAACTGGGATTTGCTGATCAAGGATTATCGAAACCATTAACATTTCTGTATTGCCCCGAGCCCAATCTGAATGGATTTCAAAGTAATAATTTAATGATTTCAGGTTTTCAAAAGAATGTGTAAAAAAACCTTCACTAAATTGTTGATCCATGATGTTAGCTATTTTAATTGATAAATCTCGTTCTAAGATATCTTCTGGATATGAATAAAACACTAAAGGACCAATTTTACGATGAAAGTACGATAAGGCAACGATTGTTTTCAATTAATAAATCTCCAATAAGATTTGTATATTAAATTGCACGAACAGCTTTTCTTCTGTAATACCTAGAATAAATTAATATTGAAGATTATATATTATTAAAGATAAATAAATTTATCTTAATTTAACTTCTAATATCTTAAAGCAACTAATATTTGCATTTATTATATATTATTTTAAAGAATTTTAGAGAAAATCTGAATCTAACTATGAGCCCCATAAAATTAATTGGATTTGATTTGGATGATTGTCTTTTCGATTCAACAGGATTATCTGAGAGCGCTAGAATTAAAGGGCTTGATGCCATGATTGATCTAGGATTAAAAATTGATAAAGAAAAAGCTGTTCGAATCTTAAAGGAAATCGTAAAAGATTATGGTTCAAATTCTTCGAAACATTATAATTATTTTGTTAGAAGATTGAATCAGATGGAAGATAATATAAAACATATCTCATATAATGATGGTTACAAATATATTGCTGCAGCTGTTATGGCATATCATGGAGAAAAGGTTAATTCAATTAAGCTCTATAGTGATGTAGATAACAGTTTAAGAAGACTGAGGGAATTATCTATAAAAATAGCTATTATAACAGATGGGATCCCAATAAAGCAGTATGAAAAAATTTTGAGACTTAATATTGATTCATTAATTGATTTAGTGGTTATTTCAGATGAAATTGGAATTAAAAAACCGAATCCAGAATTATTCAATTACTGTTTAAAAAAATTTGGAGTTAAAGGCCAAGAAACAATATATGTAGGAGATCGCATTGATAAAGATATAATTCCAGCTAATTTAAACAATATTTTTAGCATATATCTTCATCGTGGAGGTAAGTATGATACTTATAAATCAGATATCGAATTGCAGGAAGAATTGAAACCTGATTATGAGATTTCTAATTTGAATGAATTATTTATGATAATCGAAGAGATAAACAATAAAGAAAAGATCAATAATTTCTAAAATGAGAGTAGCTTGTATTCAACCTGAATTATTTGAAAATAGGACTCTGTGTTATAAGGAAATAGAACGAATCCTTAGCAAATTATTGGAGATCCATGAAGAGTGTGATATCATTTGTCTACCCGAAAGATGGGTTCCTATTTACAGAGATCCCATTCAAAACTTCCAAGAACAAAGAGGTAATGATTATTCATTTATAAAAAATTTAGCTAAAGAATATAGTATAAAAATTATTTCTGGTGCTATTTGGGAGAAAAGAGCTAATTCAGAAAAACCCGCAATAACCTGTTATTTTTTTGATGAAAGTGGAGAGGAAATTGGACGGCAAGATAAAATTCACTTATATACGTATGAACGGGAATATTTTAAACCAGGTAATGAATTAAAGTTATTTAAAATCAACAAATTTTATTTTTCAATTCTTATTTGTTTTGATATGGCTTTTTTTGAGACTCCTCGATTAGCTGTTGAAAATGGAGCAGATCTCTTATTTTCACCAACCCAAATAAGGGAAGATGGAATGGAAAATTGGTATGTTTATTTAAAAGCACGAGCTCTTGAAAATCGAATACCCATTGTAGCTTGTAATACATTTGGTTATTATTTAAAAAGAAAATTTCTAGGTAATAGTAAAATAATTTCTTTTTATAAAGGAAAAATTTCACCATCTAAATTAAAAATTATAGAAGGACCAAAAGGTTCAAGTGGTTTTGTTTTTGATGAGATTGATTTAAATTTTCCAAAAAAATTACGAGAGATTCGCCTTAAAGAAAAAATTGACAAAAATTATATAAAAGTAAAAAGAATTGACACATAAATATATTTAATCCTATACTATAAAATGATATGAGTGATTTAAAAGAATTCAAAAAGATACTTTTCTGTGGTTTGGAAAGTGGTGGAAAAACTTCAATATTATTAGTATTAGATAAAAAATTTAGTTTATTACCTACAGTTAAACCCACTATAAAAGCAAAAAGAACACTTCATACAAACGCATTATTGGGAACTATGACTATCCGTTGGGATTTAGGTGGTCAAAAAGGTTATAGAAAAATTTATTTAGGTAATAAAAGCAAATATTTTACCGAAATGCAATCAATATTTTATGTCATAGACATACAAGCACCAGAAAAATTTGAAGAAGCATTAGTTTTTCTTAAAGATATTATCAGCATTAGTTCTGAATCGCACCCTGATAATTTTCAGCTGTTAATCTTACTCCACAAATGCGATCCAGATATTAAAAATAATACAACCATTGTTAATAACATCAATTACTTAGAAAATAAAATCTCATCCTTCATAAAAGATATTAGATTTTCTGTGTTAAAAACTTCCATATATGATGAACCAAGTTTATTGAAAGCATTCTCTGATGGCGCCTTTTATGCCACTCATAAAACTGAAATGTTTCAAACCTTATTAAAAGATTATATGGGTAAAACCTACAATAGTTCTACGCTTCTATTGGATCAAAATTGCTTTATAATTGCTAGTAGAAGCACAAATCCGGCTTATCAAGAAATATGTGAAGCAATTGCTCCGAGGTTAACTCAAGCACTAGAAAAACTGGAAGAATGGGAAATAAATACAATTGATATTGTAACAAATATAGAATTTCCAGAGAAACACTCAGAATTTCAAAAAGAAGGGATAATTTTTCTTAGAAAATTAGATATAAGTGAAATAAGATTATATTTGGTCACACTCTGCTTAAACAAAAAAGTAAAAATTAAATCTTACGAGTATTTACCGATATTAGCTGATAATTTGAAAAATTTACTTGAAAGCTTTGATTGATTATTATTTGTAATCTAAAACTCTGTTCTAATTTTCCTTTTTTAAATTTAAATTAAAATTCATTACTAGATTACAATTAGAAAGCTAAGAACTTGTATTTTAGTTTTACTTTCAATCACCTCTCTGGGTGTGGGGTTTAAATACATATGTCTAAAATCACTTTAAAAAAGGAAAAAAAAATGATAAAATCCAATCTAAATAAAAATTATATAGGACCAAAAGCTCTCTTTGATCCAACTTATATCCCACCATGTTTATTATATAGAAAAAAAGAAGAACATTCTTTATTTTCAATTTTAAATGATTCCATTTCTGATGAGTTTAGTCTTAATATTTTATATCATGGAATTAATGGGATTGGGAAAAAAGTAATAGTAAACAAAGTATTAAACGATCTTTTAATTCAAAATCAAGATATTAATAAAATTAATAAAGTTACTTTAGATTGTAGGGAAAAGAAGCTTGAAGAATTAATATTTTCTTTAATTAATGATTTAATAAGTTTTTACAATTTAAAATTTGATTATCGAACAATTTTAGATTCAAACATTACTCATTTATGGAATACGTTTAAATTTATTTGCAATAAAATTGATTCTCCGCTGTTTTTTATCTTTAACAATATCGAATATTTAGAACCTGAAATTTTTCATAAATTCCTACAATTTAGTAAAGAAACAAATATTACATTAATTTCTACAGTAAATAAATTCTTACAACCTGGAACAATGGATTTACTTTCTGAATTTGATTTTAAACATAAATTAAATTTTTTCACATACCACGAGCTATACTCTATTCTGAAACAAAGAGCTCTTTTAAGTTTTTCGCATGAAATTGATAAAGATTTAATTGGTTATATAACAGACTTAATTTGTGACCAATACGTACCTGTCCCTGGAAAAGGAATTGAAATCCTTCGAGATATATATCCAATATTAAGAGCCAATAAAACCTCATACAATTTTGAGTTATTAGAGGTTTGTCAGAATGAATTTGATACATTTCAAATCTCTGATGAATTTAGTATAATAAATTATCTTTCAGAAGAGGATATATTAATTGTTATATTCTTAGATAATCTTTCGAATTTTTTTATAAGTAAAATGAATTACTACATCTCATTTAATGAATTAATTGAATTATATGATTTATCTTGTGAATCTTTAGAATATACAAAAAATTATAATGAGTTTCAGAGTCTAATTGGAGAATTGTTAAATATTGGAGTTTTAAAACCCTCAAAAAAATCTAAGGGTAAAGCAAATACTTATGAAAGATTTAATAATGTAAAATATGATTTTTTCTTTACACTTATAAATCCAAAACAATTAAAGATTATAATTGATACTATTTTTAACCAATAATACAAATTTTTAATAAAAATTCTGATTTTTTTTAATTTCAGTTAGAAAAATTTAAGTAGATATGATTTTGAAAATCAGAAAATGTAAATCAGATTTTTTTTATATTGTATATTATATATTTATAGGAAAACACACTATTTTTTTAATAATAAGAAAGATAGATATGGAGAAAAATTGTGACTCATATTAAAAAAATTTCAATGAGTGGTTTTAAATCATTTGGAGAACGTACAGTAACCATTAGACTCTCAAGTGGTTTCACATGTATAGTTGGACCAAATGGTGCTGGTAAATCTAATATAATTGATGCATTATGTTTCGCGTTAGGTAGGTTAAGTAAAAAAACAATGAGAGCAAAAAGCTTGGAGGATCTGATCTTTGCTGGGTCAAGAGGGAAAAATCCTTCACAAAGAGCCTCAGTAACATTATACTTTGATAATTCTGAAAATGTTTTTCCTGGAGGGACAGATACTTTTGAAATCACACGTTCTATCAAGAGGGGTGGAGGAGGAGGATATAAAATGAATGGCAGTAAGACTACACGTCAACAAATACTTAATGCTTTAGCTGCTGCAAACATTGATCCAGATGGAAGTAATCAATTTGTTCTTCAAGGAAAAATTGTTGAATTAACTCATATGAATGCTGAAGATAGAAGAAAATTTATAGAGGAATTAATTGGACTTCAGAAATATGATGAAATGAAAGATGCTACACTAAAAGAATTAGAAAAAGCTGAAAGAGATTTAGGACAATTTGAAGCAATCTTTAAAGAAGTATCAGCGCAATTGAAAAAGGTTGAAAAAGAGAAAAATGATGCTTTAGCTTGGAAAGAACTAGATGACCAAATAAATTTTTTAAATTCTCAGTTGGTAGCTCTAAAAATTTCCAAACTACGACAAGAAGAAGATGAATTAGAAAGAAAAATTGAAAATTCTCAAAAAATTATTGAAGAATTGCATGAAAAAATAAACCGACAAGAAGATGTTTTAAAACAAGAATCACTTGTCATGGACAACATTCAGAAAACGATAACAGAAAAAGAAAAAGAAAGAGAAGAAATAACAGAAAATATTACTCAAGTAAAAACCCAAATTTCTTCAAGTCAAACAACATTGAATCTAGCTAAAAAATCAATCGAAAAATTAGTTAATGAAATTGAAACTTTAGAAAATAAACAAATGAAACTCGAAGAGGACCAAACTTTTGATTCATTAATAAAAAGTGTATCAAATGAAATTTTAGAATATGAAAAATACATTGAAGATGCTAAGAAAGAAATTGAAAGAAGACAACAAAAACAATCTGAGTTAGATATCCAAATAAAAAAAGCAGAGGATGAAAATTCTCTTTCTAAAGCAGAAATTTCCAATATTCAGCAAAATGTTTCATCTAATAACGCTCAAATTAAAATGCTGAGAGGAAATATAAAAAAGAATGAAGAAAAGAAAGAAAAATTAGAGTCTGAACTACAAAAATTGAAAAAAGATGCTGAAAGTATTGATGAAGCCATTGAAACAACTAAAAAGACAGAATCGGAAATAAGAAAACGAATTAATGATCTTAATGTTAAAATATCAAAAGAAAATCAAAATCAAAAAGATCTAGAAAATAATATAAGTAATATTCAAGTAGAAAAAAACCAATTAAATTCTAAGTTAGTAGATTTTCAAGCTTCATTATCTTCATTTAATACAGAAATTAAAATGAATCAAGAAAATATTCAAGAACTAAATGAAAAGAAAATCTTTATTGAAAAAAAAATTGCTGATTTAAGTAAAGGTAGAGACGCTGAAAAAGCTGTTAAAGAATTATTGAAAGATAATGAGAATATTAACAAAGATTTAAACCAATTAAAAGTAAAATTAAAGCAGGAAAATTCAATTTATAGGAAAAACGAACAAGACTTAGAATTATTGAAAATGAAGAAATATTCCTTTGAATCTGAAATTAATGATAATAACGCAAAGATAGATAATATCAATACAGAATTAAAAATCCTTACAAAAGAATTATCAAAATTAGATAGAGAGAAAAATAATTTAAATTTACAAGTTAATTCTATAAAAAAAAATCTTACAAATACACAAAGTGAATTAGAAAAATCAAAAACTAAGAAAGAAAACGTTCATAGACGTTTGGATGATCTTTCGCAAGAAAAAGAAAATCTAATCAAAAAAATTGAGTCTTCTGAAGAGGAGTATGATAAAAATACAAAAGATATAACAGGAATTCTTCAAATTTTAAATATGCTAACTCAAAATATTAATATCTCAGTTGAATCCATTAAAAGTAATATACAACAATCGAATGCTGAAGCAATTGAATCCTCAGCCGATGATTTTAAAAAGTTCATTTTAGATATAATTGATATTATGAAAACCGTTGAGGATATTGGTGGTGATACAGAAAAACCTTCCGAAATGACAGAAACACTAGGTTCTATTATGCAAACTTTACGATTGTTTACGGATAATGCCGATGATACAATTAGTCAATTAATAGACAAAGTAAAAGAATCGGCGGATGTTGAAGTACAGTCTTCAACAATGACATTTGATAATTTTGTTCAAGATTTGATGGAAATACTTGAAAATGTATACCTCTCTTTAAGAAAATTAACTATGTCAAAAAGTCAAGAATTATATAAGCAATTGGAAGAGATCTCAGAAAATATTAAATCTCAATCAGATGATTTTAACGAAATTGAGAAACAATTAACTGAGTACAATATTCAAGAAAAACATTTTACTGAAAATCTATCAACCTATACTAAAAGACTTGAAGAAATTGATAGAAGAAATAATGAATTAAAAGAAAGAATTAAAAAAGCAGAAGAAGAAATAAGTGAAAGAGAGCAGACTATTAAAAACAGACAATTAGAAGTTGATAACTTGGACAGTGAAGTAAATAAGTTTAAAGACCTTAAGGATACATTCTGGGATAAAATTTCTAAAATACAAGATGATATTGATCAAAAACAAAAAGAATTAGAAAATCTGAGAGAAAAATTGCAAGAATTACATGGTATTCAAAATTTATTTGATAATATTATAGAAATAGATGATAACGTAGAAAAATTGAAAAATCTTATTGAAGAAAAGAAAAATCTTATTGTAAACACAGAGGAAAACATAGATAATATTCAAGCTGAACAAAATGCATTACAGAAAAATATTGATGATCTAGTTCTTCAAAAGGAAAAATTCTGGGAAATTAATGAAACTATACGTAAACAAATAGATAACGAAAATAAAACACTTGAAGACACAATGGATAGGCTAAGAGCACTTCAAAATGTAATGAGGATCATCAATTCTATCGAAGATATTAAAAAAGAAAATATTGAAGCAAAAAATAACATTGATACTTGTCAAAGCGATATTGAAGGATTAAATTCACAAGTTGAAGAAATTCAAAAAATTGTAGACCAAAAGCAGCTGGAGATAAATTCTTTAAGAGATGATAAAGCTAAAGAGCTAGAATCCCAAAAAAAAGCTCAAAAAAACTTGAATAAATTGAATAAAGATTTACAAAGATCTCAAGGAAAATTAAATGAATTAAACAAGAATAAAGAGAGAGAACAAAAAATTGTTGGATTAGGGCAAGACATAAAAGAAACTGAAAAACAAAATGAATCAATAATAAAAGAACTAGTAATTTTTAAAGAAGATTTAGAAAATCAAAATCAAAAGAAAAATGAGAAACAAAAAGAGATTGACGTTTTTATTCAAGATAAGGATGAATCATGGAAAAAACAAAAACAATATCAGAAAATTATAACTGATCTAAAATCAGACCTATCTATGGAAAACTCTAAAATAAATAATTTTGAATCAAAAAAGATCATGTGTATTGACCAAATTGAAACTTTATTCCAACGATCTAAGGAATACGGCTCATTACCTACTGTAACGGATGATTTGATAGAAGCAGAATTGCAATCAGACATAATAGAATCAACTAAAAAGAAGAAAATTCTTGAACCAGTGAACTTAAAAGCCATTGAACAATTTGATGCAGTTAAAGAAAGATTTGATGAGATAGATATGAGAAGACAAACAATTCAAAGAGAGAGAAAATCAATTTTAGATGCTATTGATAAAATTGAACTGGAGAAAACACGGACATTCATGAAGGCTTACCATGAGATAAATCGTGAATTTTCACGTATATTTCAGAAATTATCCCCTGGAGGTTCAGCTAAAATGATCTTGGATCGTCCAGATAAACCTTTTGAGGGAGGTGTTAGTATTGAAGCAAGACCAAGAGGTAAAAAGATTAGTTCTTTAGAAATATTAAGTGGAGGAGAGAAAACATTAGTGGCACTATCTTTTATTTTTGCAGTTCAAGAATTTTACCCTGCTCCATTTTATATAATGGATGAAATTGATGCTGCATTAGATGGCCCCAATGTACATAGAGTTTCTATGGTTATTAAGGAATTTGCTTCGCAAGCGCAATTTATGGTTATAAGTCATAGAGAAGAGAATATAGTTAACTCAGATAGAATATATGGGGTATCAATGCAGCAAAGCGGAATTACAGATATTTTTAGTGTTGATTTAGAAGAAGAAGCTAAAAGACTTCTTGAACTTGAAGATATCGAACCGGCTATCACAGAATAATATCAATAATTAAAATGGTGATTAAGAATTTCAAAAAATGAACAAAGTCCTAAAGAAGAATACAAATTTGACGAATGGACTGTAAAAGAATTAAGAGAGTTTGCATCGAAGAATAATATTAAAATACCAACTAAGTCAAAGAAAAAAGATATAATTGATTTACTTCGCCAAATTGTGTTACATCCTGAATTTGAAAATAGAGCTCAAGAAATTGAAGAAATGGAAGAAGAATTAATTGCTGGATTTGATGATGAGGAAGATCTTGCATTATTAAGAAAAGAAAAAACTGAACTAAAATTTTGGCAAAAACCACCATTTTCCAGTTTATTAGATACTGAGATAGCAAAAGAATCAGAGATTGCTTTTTATGATTTATCAAAATTAGTTGATGAATTTTTTGAAAAGATGCTTCACGAAAATTTGATAAATTATAAGATCTCTGGAATTGCGCTTAAAACTTCTGCAACTTTGCATCATTATAAAATCTCAAGCATAATTAGAGAAGAAGAACAAATTCAAAAAAGAGAAGAATTGGAGAGATTCAGAAAAAGACATGGGAGAGCAATTCCTAAAGCATTACCTCAACCAATTCAACCTAAAATGCAAATAGCAACAAAGGAAGAACTATTTGACGCCATGCGATCTGCTATTATAGAAGTTATGCAAAATAAAGAAAAATTAAGAAGAAGACGGATGAGAAAAGAAGAAGTTAAACAACAAAGGATCCAAATGAAATCGAAAGCACAACTTCCTAAAGAACTTCTAAAACATATAAGTGGAAGAGAACAAACAGTAGAAGAATTGCATGAATCATGGTACAATCGAATAAAAGCTACGATTAATTTAAATAATAAGGAATCTAGTTTTTATAATTTGACAAATATTATTAAAAATGAAGAAAAAAGCGGAATAGGGCGGAAATTTTCATTTATTCGTATGTTTCTCGCATTAATGTTCCTATCTACCGGGAATAAATTAACTCTATCTCAAGATGACGATTTTCAAGATATAAGCGTTAATATTAAATAAAATTATTATTCTTAAGAAATATTTTAAAATATGGTGATAATTTGGAAGAAAATCCTGAGAATGAACTTAATGAAAAATTAGAAGGAGAATTAGAGGATACAGAAGAAATTGACTTACCCGAAGAATTAGATCAAGAATTAGAAATTCCAATAGTAGAAAAATTTGAGGAAAACCAGTCTTTTAATGAAGAATCTCAAATCAAATTAGCTGATGAACCCTTAGAACCCACAATCCTTGATGAACAATCCTTAAAAAAGCAAACAAGAGAATATCATCGAAATCTAATTGAAGCATCCTTGTACGCTGCTGGAAGACCCTTAACTATAGAAGAATTTTCAACTAAATTAGAATTCCCTAAAAAAGAAGTGGAAGAATTAGTAAATGAAGTAGCGTTTGATTACTTGGAAAGATCCACTGCTCTTATCATTGCGCAAATAGGAGACAGATACCAAATGCAGATTAGACCAGAGTATACAGAACAAGTATCTAAATTTGCTAAAGGAGGGGCAATAGCAGAAAGATATCTAAGAACACTCACTCTCATAGCTTTGAAACAACCAATTTTAAAATCAATGGTTGTTAAATTGAGAGGAACTGGTGCATATGAACATGTAAAATACCTTATAGATAACGGATTTATAAATGCTATAAAAAAAGGAAGATCTCATGAATTAACAACCACAGATAAGTATGCGGATATGTTTGGATTGCCTAAAGATAAAACTGAATTGAAACGTGCAATGGTTACCCAATTAGGAATTGAAGAAATATCAAGTAGTGAACCACAGGTTGAAATAGAAGAAGCTTTAACAGGTAAAGATGAAGATGAAAGTGAAGAAGTTTTAAATAGTGAACAAATGTATGATAATGAAGTGGAAAAAGAAGAAGAATAACTTTTTCTTCGTCTTATTTGAAAAAATAAAAAGTAATATTCTGTCCTTCAAAATTTTGTTTTAAATCTGGTTTAGCTTTAATAGAACTTTCTTTAGATATATCCATTATTTCTAAGTTTCTTATTCTTATAGTATTTTTTATATCATCTTTTATACTTTCTAAAAAATTTGTTTTATTATTTCCAGTCATAATAATTACTCTTGATAGTTCTTGATTTAATGGTATTTGAATTTTAGATTTATTCATTCTTAGAAATTTAATAATTTCAATTCCTAATTTCCCTTTCTCCGCTAATTCTTCAGATATATTTTCATAATGAGTTGGCCATTTTTCTAAATGTATTGATTTTAAATCTTTAAATTGTTTATATAGTATTGAATAAATTTCGTCAGTTATAAATGGCATTAATATGGTAAATATCTTTAATATTTTGTATAATAGATTCAATGCATTCTTTAAAGAAGCTTTTTTGACCTTTTGGTCTTCAATATAAAATTTATATTTTATAGCTTCAATATAGTTATCGCAAATATCATTCCAAAAGAATGATCGCAAAACCATAGTAGCTTCATGCCAATTATATTCATTAAAATAGTTAGAAATCAAATCTAGATTTTTGTTGAATTCTGAAAAAAAGAAATTATCAATTGAAGATAACTCTTTTGAACTTACATCAAGATTATCAAGTTCAATTTTATTTAATTGTAAATATAAAAATCTATAAGCGTTCCATATTTTGGTAATAAATCTTGAAGCACCGATTAATTGTTCATATCTTATTCCATACTTTTTGCTGAATTTATCTTCTGGGAGCCTATCTCTTTCTTTTGTGATTTTTTCAATAGGGATGGGTTGGTTAGATTGAAGATTAATCCAGGAGAATTCGAATGGATAATCATCTCCAAGTGACCCCATAGCAGCCCAATATCTAATAGCATCAGCTCCAAAATCAGGCATAACTTCATCGGGTGATACAGAATTTCCAAGGCTCTTAGACATATGGCGACCATCTGGACCGGCAACCATTCCGTTTATCATTGCTTCATAAAATGGAGATTTACCTGTCAATTTTTTACATCGAAACAATGTATAAAATAACCAAGTCCGGATAATCTCATATCCTTGGGGACGGTGAACCTTAGCTTTAAGGTAAGTTTTCTCATAAAACTCATTGTCTTCTTCCCATTTCGCAATTTCTAATGGACTTATGCTTGAATCAATCCAACAATCACAAATATCTTTTTCTCCAACAATTTTTCTACTCTTACATTTAGGGCATTCTTTAACAGGTGGTGATGTCTTTACCGGGTCGAGTGGTAAATCATTTCTATTTGGAGGAAAAATTTTACCACAATCTTTGCAATACCAAAATGGAATAGGAGTTCCAAAGACTCGTTGGCGAGAAATTACCCAATTCCAGTCTAAACCTTTAGCCCAATCTAGTAATCTTTGTTTTTGCTTTTTCGGATACCAATTCATCGCTTCTGCTGATTCAATTATTTCTGGTGTAAAATCTTTTACATTAATAAACCATTGATAAACAGGCAAATATTCGATAGGTTTACGGCAAGAAGATCGCTCAGAATGAACAATTAGACTATGTTCGTAATCTTCTATTTTTTCAATCAAATCCATTTTTTCAAGATCTCTAACAATTTGTTCTCTAGCTTCCATTATGGTTAAACCTTGATATTTGGAGTTTTTATTCACATGTCCATCTTCCGTAAAGATCTGAATTTCATCAAGATTATATTGCAATTTCCATTTGATATCCATCTCATCTCCATAAGTGCAAACATAAACAACACCAGTACCAAAATTCATGTCAACTATTTTATCCATATAGACTCGAACCGTACGGTTTGTAAAGGGAATCTCTATTTCAGCAGCAGATAGATCATAATATCGGTCATCATCTGGATTTACCATTACAGCAACACATGCTTCCATGTATTCAGGGCGTGTAGTAGCTATGGTAACAAATTCATTTTCTCTCCCTACAATGGGTAATCTCACATACCATAACTTTCCTTCTTCATCTTGATATCCCACTTCTGCTTTTGCTAGAGATGTTTCGCAATTAACACAGAAATGTGTTGGAAATTTCTCTCGATATAACCACCCTTTCTCGTAAAAATAGAGAAGTGATAATTGAACTTTAAATTTATAATCATCATTCATTGTTCGATAAGTGTATCCCCAATCAGAAGAATATCCTAAATCATCAAATTGCCGCCTCATGTTTTTAATATTCTCATCTACCCATTCAACACACTTTTGTAGAAATTCTTCTCGCTGATGCTGAGAGATTCCATACTCCTTTTGTACAGCAAGCTCCACAGGAAGGCCATGACAATCAAATCCCTGGGGGAAATACACATTATCTCCTTTCATTTTATGATATCTTGCAACAAAATCGATCCAAGAATGATTTAAAATGTGTCCCATATGAAGATCTCCACTTACAAAAGGAGGAGGAGTATCTATGGAAAATATCTCACCTTTTTGATTGACATCAAATGCATAAATTTTTTCTTCCTTCCAAATTTTTATCCATTTTTTTTGAACTTCGGAAAAATTAAAACGTTTCGGGTATACTGTTCCTTGTGCCATTTGAAATCCTTTCCAAATATATTAGAATAGAATGGACCTGACGGGAATTGAACCCGTGACCTCTTGAATGCGAATCTTGTTATTAAGCATCAGCTTAATAAGATCAAGCGATCTTCCACTGATCTACAGGCCCAATTATAATAATTATTATAATTATATTTTAAAAATCAGAATGACTAAAATTTTTTATTATTTTTCTTAGATTTTTTAAAAAAATAAGATTAATACTCAGTTCGAGCGATAATTTCATCTTGCGCATTTTTTGATAATTCAGTAAAATATACTGAATACCCCGCTACTCTTACAACTAAGCCTCTATAATTATGAGGATTTAATTGAGCATCGCACAGAACTTCTTTTCCTACAACATTAAATTGTATTTGATAACCACCTTCTGGGACAAAAAAAGTTCGAATGAGTGGGATTAGAACTTCTAATTTCAAAGTATTTGGATGGAAAGCTAAAATCAATGAACTACCATTTGTCATTAAGCCATTTTCAAGTTTTTTAACAGAATTAAGAATAGCTGTGGGACCAAGTTTATCCATACCACTCGTAGGACCGATACCATTTGAGAGCGGTTCAGTTTTTCTTCTACCATCCGCCATTGCTCCTGTAAAAATACCGAATCCTAAATGGAATGTTGTAGAATAAATTCCAGGATTAAATTTCCCTCCTCGATAATTAGAATGTTTTGAAATTTCATCGCAATAAAATTCAGCCACCTTGACAGCGATATGGTCAACATAATCGTCATCATTTCCAAATTTTGGCATTTTATTTATAAAAAATTCTCTCCACTCCGCTCCTTTTTTTCCTTGGTAAATTCCTCTGAAATTTTTGGCAAGCATTTGGACCATTTCTTCAAATTCAAGGAGTTTATCTTCAAAAACAACTCTTTTAATAGCAGCGAGACTATCTGCAACTGTAGCTAAACCTATTAATTGTGGTCCTGTAAAGTCGTAAATTGCTCCACCTTTGGTTATATCAAGTCCACGCCCTATACAATCATCAATGGTTGATGACAAAAATGGCTGGGGGGCAAGTTCAGCAATTGCTTTATCAAGAAAATACATTGTTTTCACCATATAATTAATGAAAAATTTCACTTGATTTTTAAAAGCATCCCAAAGATCTTCATAAGAAGTAATTTCTTTAATATTTTTTAATCCATATTCGTTCCTTGATAACATATCAACTCCATTATTCAATGTTAATTCTAAACATTTCACTACATTGAATTGATTTGCATTTGTCGATCCAAATGATTTATGTGGGTGTTGAGGTTCAAAACATCCTATTGGTGCATATTCTCGAGCATCTTCAAGAGTAAAACCTCGATTTATAAGACCAGGGATCATTACTTGATCATTTAATAAGGAAATACTAGAACCCGCTTTTATAGATTCTCCAACTTTCGCAAGAAAATCTTCCGATGTATCTTTATGAATTCTGACAGAAAATGTTGGCTGTACAGTTTTTATATGATTGTATGCATCCAAAATAATTAATGATAATTCATTTGTAGCATCTTTCCCTTCTCGAGTTAATCCCCCTATAACTACATTTTCAGCAATTGGAGGGCCTTCAACCATAACTACTCCTTTGGAAATGACATAGTTCCAAAGAGTTGAAAGCTTTATAAAAAAGCATTCAATAAGAAATTGAACCATCTCATTAGTAATTTTACCCTCTTTCATATCTGTCATATAATAAGGATATAAATACTGATCCAACCGACCCACTGAAATAGCAAAACCACCATCTTCTAAACCACAAATTAGATGAGTAAAGTAAATTAATTGCAGGGTCTCTTTAAAATTTTTTGGTGGATTTCCAGATATATTGTTGCAGATTTCAGATATTTCGTAGAGTTCTTTTTGACGTTCAGGATTTTGTTCATTTTCAGCCATTTCTTTCGCTAAACTTGAAAATCTCTGTATGAATTTCTTAGCAGCATTCAATACAATGATTACTGATTCTAAGAAAATCCTTTTATCATTATCATGTGAAAAATTCTCCAAATTTTCACTTGATTTATGAATTAAGCCATTGATTCCATCTTTTAGAACAATTTCATGGCCAGGAAAAAAATGTCCAATTCCACTAGAGAATTCTACATCTACAGTAAAAACAAGTTTTTCCATAATATCTCTTAAATCTGAGTCTAAGAACGATTGAAACCGCTCTTGCACAGTAATTTCTTCATCTTTCCAATAAGTTATTATTTCTTCTTTTATAAATTGTCTTTCTTCACTTGATAGGAAGAGCTTCTGGACGGGACGAGTATCATAATTATCAACATCTTGCTCCATTGTGTCTATTCGAGCTTCAGGATACAAAGGGGTTCCTACAAATTTATTACATCTATTTCCAATTATATATTCATCATCCCATACTTTTATTGTCATATATGTTAAGTAATAGTCCATAGCTTTCGCAAATCTAATAATCGGGTTTTCTCCTTTCGTTTTTTTATAAGAATCAGTAAAAAATTTTGCTCTTTCTACACATATTTCATGTGGTGCCTTTACAAGCCTTTCTTTCATTCTTAAAGTCCGTTCTTTATAATTTGAAAGTGTTATTTGTTCCAATTGCATATATATCCCTAAATATTAATAATAATTCAGTTTAATTAACAATATAATTACTTTGTCTAATAAACGTTTTTATTGGTTTTTATAAAAGAATCTATGGAATTTCAAAGATTTAAACAAATTTCATCAAATTTTTTTTAGTTTCGGAAGAAAACAATAGTTTCTTTTTTTTATTGTCTTTAAATCTATTAATAGCTACATCTAAATATTCTCTATGTAAGTCAATTCCAATGAAGTTTGGTATAAATTATTTTGGTCTAGAATCTATTTTTTTTTATTTATAAATAATAATCAGATCATTTCTTTAAACTTAATTTAAAGAGTTTGATTAAAATAACAGAGATAGAGTATAGTGATGAAGATAAACCTATTTTTCGAGATGAGCGATTTGAGCAATTAGAATTGTTATTTGAAGTTTACAAGTTGAGAAATATTCGTGAAAGATTAAGAAAAAAGCTTAAATCTCTTGAAAAAATGTTAAAGCGAGAGAATACTAAAAACTTTGTCAATGAAATTGAAGCATTCAAAGTAGTTTCTACAGAAAATAATGCCAAATATAAAGATATTATGTCTAGACTTAAAACTTCTTACAATATTTTCATGTTAGTGAGCAAGCTTGAAAATAATCAATACTATCTGATGAATCTCAATAATGAGCGAAATAAAGAACAGATTACTATAGAACAATATGAAATAACAAAGGGATATTATCTCCAGAAATTAATAGATATTAATGACAGTATAAATAAATTGAAAGATAACGCGATGTCTTATTTCCAACAGCTAAAAGATGAACTAATCAACCTTGAAGATCAAAGTATCAGATTAACGACAGAAAAACTTAGAAAAAGGATTAATAAAGAAGAATTCAATCAAAAATCTGAGAAGATTGAAGTGTTAAAACATCAAATTGAAGAAAAATTAGCGTTTTTAGAAGTAGAAATAATAGACCTAGAAATAAAATAAAAAATTGAGGTGTTCCGTGTAAAATATTATAAACATAACAGAATGATAAAAATCTTGACAATAATAGGTAGTTTTTCTGGATTAATGTATTGTTTATATCAGGTCTCAAATATAACTCAGATAAATAGTTGGTATGAAATCTTTGGTTTTGATAGATTTATGATTAATCTTATTGGAATTATATGTGCTTCATTGACTTTGCTAGTCACTTTTAAACCTAATGATCCTCTCCCATGGCATTGGCTTCTTCTTTTAGCTTTTGGGGTTCTTATTATAATTTTCAGTTGGCTAATCGGAGGATTATTTATCATAGCAGGAGCAGCGGTAGGTCTATTTGATGCTATCTAAAATTAAAATTTTTTTTCCATTTTTTTTTATTTTTGGATTTTCCATTTTTTTCATTTTTCACAATTTTTCTTTATAAATATACAAAAATCTATTGTTCAAACAAATAAATTTAAAGTGAAAAAAGAAAATGAAAAGACAGTTTAAAATTTTGGTTTATCTGGCTCTCTTTATAACAATAAATTCAATTATGAGTCCTATATATCTAGAAAGATATTTATTCTCCAATTTGAATTATAAGGAAATAATAGAGGAAAATGATAATAATACGATGACTAGAAACCCCTTAATTTCAAGTACACAAAGTAACTATGAAATAATAGAAGATACTTTTGCTTATAAATTGGATCAATATTCATCGTTGAATTTCTTCCCTCAAATTTATGAATCTTCCTTGCAAGCCACATTTTTTGCCCTTTATATTCTTGAGGCTTTAGGTGGACTTGATGAAATCAATCAATCAGCAACCACTTATTACATTTTGTCTCACTATAATGTAGATACACACATTTTTATGGATGCTTATGCAGGGAGGTATTTAGACACTGATTTTTCTCAATGTTATTATCCTTATAACTCTATCTTAGAGATTAATTGTTATGCGATATTATCCTTGAGTATATTAGGACAGTTAGACTTGATAAATAGTCAAGAGTCGATAGATTTTATCTGGAGTTGCTATAATCCTGAAGGATCTGAAAATGGGTTTATAGGGCAGCCGTATAACTCAAACTTACATCCAATGTTTAAAATTGCCACTATGGATAATACTTATTATGCTTTGAGAACATTAGATCTGTTATTGGATGATTGGAACCACTATAATGATGAAAAAGCAAGAATAGGGCAATATTTTCTTGGATTACAATCTTCTAATGGAGATTTTTATAATGATAATACTACAAGTTTTGATTCATTACAAATGTGGGAGCCAAATTTGCTCTCCTCATATTATTGTATAAAGAGCTTAGATCTGTTAAACTTAGTAAGTTCAATAAGTATCGCTAATTTCCATCAATTCTTAACGGATATATATGACACGTCAGTGGATTCTTTTAATATGTTTGATATGCAAGGTTGGGAACATCTATTAAATATTGTGGCTACAGCATTAGGATTAGAATTATCAGGAATAACTGGATTTACTAGTATTAATAGAAATGAAGTAATAAACTTCCTTAAAACCAATAGAAACAATTATGGGAACTGGGATTCTTCAACTGTAGATAAAAATCATGAATTAATGGATACTTTTCAAATAATACGATGCTTAAAAGAATCAGGAGAAATTCATCAACTTACTTTGCAGGAAAAAAACCAGATTAAAGACTCCATTAATATGTATAAACAGTATAAAGGATTTTCACTAATTTCTCATGATTATATGTCTATTGACCTTATACACTCGATAATAAATTGTTTTGACTTATTTAACAGTATTTCTGTTTTAAATGTTGTAGAGCTATATAATTTAATTGATGGCTGTTTTCAATATTTTGGAGTTAGCGAATGTTTTGGATTTGCAGCTACCACAAATCTCATAAATTATATTGGTTTTAGATCATACCCTATTGAATATTATAACTTAGGATATCATCGCTATAATAATGAAACCGATGGATTTTATAATCATAAATTCAATTATAAAGCGCTGGATTCTTTACTTAAGATTGATAATCTAGATGATTTCAGTTCAAAATGCAATTTAATAGATCTAATCAATAACATCTTAGATTCTCAATTTTTAGAACCAGATTTTGAAAATTACGGAGCTTTTCTACCATTTTTAACATATTCTCTAAGAATTCCTGAATCTCAGAATACAAGTATCTTTTTTGAATATAGTTATTATGCAATTAAAACCCTAGAATTATTGGTGAGTTATTTAGATCTAGGGAATATTGTTGATTTATCATTTAATAAAGGAGCATTGTATGGTTATATTAGAAGAAATTTACATGAAACGGATTCTATTATATATTTCAACTCCCAGTTCCCTTCTGACCTTGAGACAATTTTGCAATATACTTACTATACGATTTACATACTAAAAGCACTTAATTTGTTCGATTTAAGTAATGAAAAACTTAAGGAATTTGTCCTTCAAAGTATTGACTATAATAACATTAAAAATATCTATTATTCATATAAAATCTCTGAATTATTAAATTTTGAAATTGATTTTAATGCAGAATTAATTAGTAAATTAGTTAAGGTAATATATATTGAAAATTCAAAAGAATTCTATGAAACAATATATGATTGGGAAATTAATCAAGAGATTTTCCTTTGGATTTGCGAAATGGCAAGAAATAGTGAGCTGTATATTGAATGTAATTATAATCACTTAATTTGTCTAGGGAGTGTTAATACAATTACAACCTATTTTAGTAATTTGATATTCCAAGAATTTGGTGAATTGACTGCTGTAATCTTCGAAAGTGAGCAATTAGGAATTTTAAATCTAGAAAAACAATTTGATAATTCATACCAAATTAATTTCTTGGTACCTGAAGACCCTAGATATCATCCATTTGTAGAGGGAACGGTTTTTATCTATGATCATTCAGAAATCATTGGTCAAGTCCCTGTATATTTTCAGACTTACACAGAACATTCAATTGAATATAATATATTAGAAAGTGAACAAAAAAAAGTAAAATTCGATGTGAATATTTCTCGTATGATCTCTAATGAATTTCAAGCTGTTGATACTTCTATAGTTAGGATTCAAATCTTTAGAAATGGTTATCTATTCGAAACCCAAAATTTCTCTAGAAAGGATTATTCTGATTATTCAGAATTCAGTATTACATATGAGTGTAAAGATGATGGAAATTATTATTTTAATATTACATTAGTTGACAATTTCTTTCCAAGGGGATTGTTTTTATTTGATTATGAGATACAATCAAATTCAGAGATACCTCTGGAACCAATAGATCCCATTGAGATTAATGGGATGATTCTAGCAATTAGTGCAGTATTCATTTCGGTATTTGCAGTGCTATTTACAATATTTTGTGGAAGAAAAATAAAACAAAGGATATATAATGGCAGAGCTAGGGAAGAACGAGAAAAATATGAGAGTCAAATTCGAGAAAAAAAGTGGTATGAGGAAGATAATAACAACGAAATGACTTTTGCTGATTGGGATTAGTCCCACTTTTTTTTTTGTTTACTTTTTATTCTTTTTTTAGTAATTATTAGTATCTCTTGAAGAAGACCAAATTTTGTTTAATTATAAAGAAACCCAAAACCAAGCTAGTTAAGGGATTAATATTTCTATTATTATTTAACTTGATTATGATTCCAATATATACCAACAGCTCTACTTATAATAATACAAATCAAATTAAACAAGGACTAACAACTGCTAACATAATAGGGAATGATGATCGTGTAAGAATTACTCCTACTACTTCATATCCTTGGAGTACAATTGTCAAATTGTATATAACATGGGGGACCTACAATACCCTTGCTACAGGAGCTTTAATTAATGAAAATCATGTGCTTACTGCTGCGCATTGTGTATATTCCCATTCTTATGGAGGGTGGGCTGATACTATTAAGGTAGTGCCTGGAGAAGATAATGGCTATGAACCATATGGGCATGCATGGGTTATTGATATGCGTTGTTATAAAGATTGGATAGAAATTGCTTCACACGAGCATGATCTCGCTTTGCTCACACTAGATAGAAATATCGGTCTGCAAACAGGGTGGATGGGGCTATATACAACATTAGCATCTAGTTCAACCTATACAGGAACATTAAACACTGCTGGTTATCCATATGAATTAGATAATGGTAAAAATTTGTATTGGTGTTCTGATAACGGTGTTTCTGCAGATGAATATAATCATTGGTATAATTTAGATACTACTGGAGGTCAGAGTGGGAGCCCCGTTTGGATTTATTATAATAATGTCCCATATATCCTCTCAATTGTCACATATGGTATTGATGGTTTAGATATTAATTATGGTACTCGAATAAATCAAAATAAATACTATTGCATTGGTAACTGGATTACTGCAGATGAGACTTTAACTGACAAGCCTGATTTAGCATCTGAATACAATAAATTAGCAGGGTACAATACATCTATGGCAGGGGCAGGCTTAACTGAATTTAAGGTCTGGTGTAAAATACGTAATTTAGGAACGAGCCAAGCAAATTCTATTAAAATATCCTATTATGCATCAAAAGACACCTCATTTTCTAAGGAAGACTATTTAATTGGCACTGATATAGTCTCTTCATTATCTCCTACTGCTTCTATTGATTCTCATTGGTCTGGTATATTTCCAGAAGAAACCCCAAGTGGAAATTATTATATTGGTTGGATTATCGACGCAGACAATTCAATTGAAGAATTTAATGAAAACAATAATTACAATTTCATCTGGTCCTCTAAATTGCTAGTTGATGGAACTCCTCCAACTAATCCTGCAACATGCCTTCAATTAAATGGTACAACAGAAAGTGATATATGGCAGGATTCCATAAGTGATCCTAATTTCAATTGGAGTGGCGCTATCGATTTCCATACGGATGTAAAAGGATATTATTATTACTGGGGAGAAGATCCAGATGGAAAATCCACTTCTTTTACTACTTTTCCGATTTATAACCCACCAGCTGTGGATAACGGCACATTTTATCTTAGAGTCTGTACAGAAGATATAGTAGGGAACATAGCCCCTTGGACAACGATCTATATTTTTAAATATGAACGAGAAACTGACAACACAAATGATAATCCTATTGATGACCCTGTAGATAATCCGTCTGATAATCCCGATGATGGCAATGGAGATGAGCCTAATAATGTTGTTAAGGATAATATTATTAATAGTCTTGTTTTGGAAGGAATCATCATTGTTAGTATATTTTGCTTGTTAATATTTCTATTTTTAAAGGTTTACTTGAAGAGATAAGAAATAATTGTCGAAGATTTTATTTTTTCTTTTAAATATAATTGAAAGTAATTAAGTTAAATGATTGAAAACAGTAAGAACCCTTCAAATTGCTGTAAATTCTGTGGTTGGGAATTTCCCCAAGATATTGTTCACCAAATACTTGAACTTAAAGAACTTGTAGTATGTGAATTTTGTGGAATAGAAATTAATATTTCAAGTATTAACCTCCAAGAAAGATTTAGTAATAAGAAATTTGCAGAAATATCCAACACTGATACTGATACAGAGAAAAAGAAAAATTCAATATTTAAAAATATCAAGAAATTGATACAACCCGAAAAATTTTCTATAAGTGTAATTTCTGGAGATGAAGATTTCCCTAAAATCTTTAAAGAAAATTTAATTATCGTGATTTCTCGCTTAATCTACTCCTTTATACAAGGATGGGAGCTAGAAAATAACGTCAGTGTGAGCCGTGTATGTCGAGAAAAACATATTCTCATTTATTTTTTAGTGAGAATTAATCCCATTCTTGAGAAGCGAGTACATAGTAAGTTTTTAAATAATTTATTCAAGATTAATCGAGAGGATTTTGAGTATTGGCTAAAATTGTTACAAAAGAAATTGGCTAAAGATCAGGATTATCACACCCATTTTAAATTGTATTTAACTTGGTTAATTAAAATAGTGTTCAAATTGGTTTCTGATATGTGGGATATGAAAAATCTTCCCAAATTCCATTCTACTATTCTTAAGGATTTAAAAACTTACTTCAGAGGTCAAAAATTTTCCAAAAACAAAAAAACAGTTCAGAATGAAAAATTTATTTATCCTACAATCAAATTTATTGAAGATTTAAGGAAAGAAGTACAAAAAATTATCCCTAAAAAAGAATTATTATATGGAAGGAGATTATCAGAAATAAATTTAAGTATTCATTTAGGTCAAAAAGAGAACCACATATACCAAATTAAGAAAAATTGTAAGAGGAATCCAAAATTTCTCCTAGATTTGAATTTACTCAGAGAATATAAACATTTTTTAACATCAAAATTCTATGTTAAAAGTAATAAAGCGAAAATTCTAATTAAAAGATATGAAAACTTAAATAATTTAAAGAAAGAATATAAGCAAATTTATAATTACCATCCAAATATTAAATTGGATTATTTTAAGGATATTGACATAAAACCAAAAGCGTATTGGCTTGGTTTTATATATGCTGATGGTGGTCTGTCTTACCAAACCGAAGATAGAAAATTTATTAGATTTTATTTTGGGCTAGATATTAAAGATAAAGATTCTAGAGATATGGTTTATCTTCTTGCCAGTACTCTTGGAATTGAAGAAAAATATGTTAAACCAGATTCTAGAGGAAATATGCTTCGATTTATGATAACAAATAATACCATCGCAATGCATTTGAATAATCACGGAGTAATAATTGGGAAAAAAAAATCTAAAAATATAGAATTTCCTGAACTTGGTAGCAGAGAATTAAATCTGGCATTTCTTCTAGGGTATTATGATGGAGATGGTACTGAGGGAGCAACTGTAGTAAGTTCTGGAAGTAAAAAATTTTTGGAACAAATTAAAGAAAAATATGTTATAGACTATGATTTGAGATATAGGAAAAGTGAATCTATAATTAATGGAAGGAAAGTTAAAGGAGAAGGGTGGGATTTAGCATTAGGAGCAAACTTATTCAATGAAATGATAAGAAATTATCAATTTAGCATGGCAAGAAAAAGAAAGATCTTTGAGACACCAGAAGAAAAGTCAGAAAGAATGAGACAAACATGCGTTAACAGAGCAAAATTAAAAATAACTGATGATTTATTAGAAGATCTAAAAAAACTGGTTTGGGAAATGCCGCTTTATAAAGTTGCTGAAAAATATAAAATCTCAAATTCAAGGATAACTGAAGTTTGTAAAAAGTATAAAATAGCTAAACCTCCAATTGGTTATTGGAAGAAAAAACACAAATAAAGGTGATATGTAGAACTAACAGTTTTATTTTTTTGAAATCTATTATCCTAAAATCTTTAATTATTAACTAATGATAGAATTATTTAATGAAATAATTTCTAATATAAAGAAGTGTATCAAATGCCATATTCTTATTTAACAATAAGTTGGTCTCTTCCTAAAACTAATTCAAGAAATGAAATGAGAAAATATGTTGTACTTAAGTTTATGGAAGAAGAACCAGGTCATGGAATCGGAGAATTAGTTTCTAGATATAAATATATAGTTGAAAATTTTAAAGATGGAAGAAAACTATATCTAATAAGACCTGCTCGATATAAGATGGGATTTGATTTCCAAATATGGATGGAAAATTGGAATCAGTCTAATCGTAATAAAAAACCAAGTTATCAGGATATAATTCATGATTTAGAGTGTAAACAAGAAGAAAGCCAATACAAATTTAATATCCTCCTTAATTGTATAGAAAAAATATACATTTGTGAAGATGATGATCGTATTTTGGATTGGTTAAAAACAAAAAATATAGATTTTTCTACAGGTGAAAAAGTTGATGTTTTACTAAAAACTATCAAATGGATGTTTATTGAGCAAGATATCAGATATTGGAATTTCAGTGGTCGATTAAAATTAAAAAGTTCAATTGATGATAAATTTGTGCTTGCCTATAAAGAATAAAATAAATATTAAGATGTAAAAGGGAGATCATTGATTTGATAATCTAAGCTGTATCGATTTTCCAGATATATAAACGATTTCTAATGCCACTTTCAAGCATCCAAATCTCGTCTTCTCCATTAACCAAATCTAGAATACTTTTAACAAATAAGTTTTTAAAGATATACCTAATTTGATTTGCCTCTCCTTTTATTTCTTCACCAATGGTACTCTCATTCTCATTAAACTGATTTATACCATATACAACTTCACTTTTGACAGGGATTCCAACAGAAAAAATAAAACGTACAATAGCAGTAGTTTCATCAATCAAATAATTAAGTCCTCTAGATCTAATGATCGCAATATCAGTAAAAGTTTGTAAATCACCTACTTTAAATCTCCCTCTAACGTTTCCAATTGAATACCCCCCAAATCTTTCAGAAATCCAATCACATATCCTTTCTATGTATTGTACCTCAGTTTCCTCTATTTCTTTGGAAAACGCTTCGTTTAATTCAATATTAGGAATTTTTTTTAAAGCTAATATAACAGAATCTCGATAAAACAGTTCATCTAAAGATGATCTTAAATCGGCTTCGTTAGCTAACGGTAAAAAAAATTCAAAGATCATCAGATTTTTATAATATTCTTCAGTATAATTTACTTTAATTTTAGAACTTTGAGAATAAAATGCCCTAAATTTTTCCCAATTAGCATATTTCTTGAAAATACGTGAAACTAGAAACTTGTCCGGTTCATTGGGAGCTTCTTCTAAAAATGGTTTGAATTTCTTTGGAAAATATGTGTTAAAATTTTTGGGATTCGGATAATTTGCAACTCTTTTTAATTCTTCTTTCGAAAAAGCCTTAGGTGAACGTGAATGGTTTTTTAAGAAAAAATAAACTCTCCTTATAGGATCTTCAGAATTTTCAAGATTTCTTTCTTTAGAACTTATTTTAGTCATCTCTAGGTTTTAATTATATAATAAAATTCTTTCTGAATAATTCGCTGCCTAGTAATTATATATTGAAAAAAATGGAATAATAAATTTTTTGATTCTTGTTCCTGATTAATTTTTTCCAATAAAATTAGAATGTGATTTTATTAATAATTTAAAATGAGTAGAACTTTTATATTTCCTCTTTTCTTTGCATTACAATTAATAACTCTTCTGGCACCCAGAGTTATAATTTTGAAGTTTTTATACAAATTTTGAATATATTCATTGTAAGAATTACTTAGCATAAGTTTACAACCCCTTTTATCCAATTTTTTAAAAATTTCGTATAATTTCAGTTGAGACTCTTTTCCAAAATTTTCTTTAGTATAACTTGTAAAGGAAGAAGTTTTTGATATCGGATGATATGGAGGATCAAAATAAACAAAATCACCCTTTTGAGCATGCTCTAAACAAATTTCAAAAGAACCATGAATAATTTTTACATCTTTTAATACTCTACTTACAGCTAATAAATTTTCTTCATCACAGAAATTAGGATTTTTGTATTTACCAAACGGTACATTAAATTGGCCTTTACTATTAACTCTATATAAACCATTATAACAACATCTGTTTAAATAAATTATTCTTGAAGCTTTTTCTACATTAGGTAATTTATTAAACTTTTCTTTATTTCTGTCTAAAGCTCTTATTTTATAATAATAGTCTTTTTCATTTTTATGAGTTTTTAATAAATCTATCAGTTCTTTTACATTATTCTTTATAACTTCATAACAATTTATTAAATCTTTATTTATATCAATTATAATTGAAGCTTTGATTTTTAAATAAAAAAGAACTGCACCACCACCCACAAATGGCTCGATATATTTTTTAAAATCTTTGGGAAAGTGTTTATTCATTTGAGAAATTAATTGCCTTTTACCTCCAGCCCATTTAAGGAAAGGATGAGGGATTCCGTTTGTTAAACCTCTTTTTTGTTTATTTATAGATGTATAATTACATGCATTATTCGAAAAATCTTGAGTCACATCTCTAAAAATTAATTTTTCCTTATCTGACAATTATAATCCTCCTAAAATTTATTCAAGATCTGTTCATCTTATATAAAGAAAAATATTAAAATTACCCTTTTTATGTATTATTAATAAAGTTACATATAAATAACTAATCATCAAATTGATACTCATTTTTGTTATTTTTTTAATAAATAGAAGTTACATGTAACTTTTTAAATTATTGTATTTATTATAATAATGTGTCCGACAAAAACGATCTAAACTTTATTAAAAACAAACTGGATAATATATCGCTAGGAATTAGCAAAATATTATTAGAATTAGCTAAGAAGAAGAAAATTTCATCTTATCCCAAGCTAAAGACTTTTGTCCCAAATAAGTTTTTCAATGATTTTCTAAAACCACAATTATTAGGAGGGAAAAAATTGACTAAAAGAGAGATGTTTAATTTGTGTGAAAAGAGAGGAAAGTATAATTCTTATAATACTTTAAGCAATTATTTATACAAATTAGAGAAGAATCAATATATCCAATCTGAGAGAATACTGAATAAGAAGTATTATATGTTAAAACCAGAAAATAACTAAATTCATTTAAAATAAACAAAAATTAGAATTATGTTATTATTAACTTATTGTTTGTATTGTGAAAAATATGATTTCTTATGAAATATTGTTAAAACAGATTTTAGGGGGAATTCCTGAAATTAAGATAGCATTAATCCTTGATAAAAATGGAAATTTAATAGCTGGAGCATACCCAGGTGAATTCGAAGACAGAATTGAATCTTTATCAATTTTTTCAGCCATTTTGAATCTTTCAAACCAGAAATTAATAGATTTGATTTTTTTAGGTGAAATAGAGACTTTTTATCTAAAAGGATCTGAGGGATATTTTATTCTATCCCGTGTTGATAATGAGAGGTTACTCATTGTTAAAACAACGAAAAATGTTAGAATTGGCTTGATAAATATGGATTGTCGCAGGTTTGTTGAAAAAATACGAAATATTCCTCATCACACATTTGAGACATTTGAAAATTTAGAAGAAAAATTGAAAAAAATTGAACGGGAATTTGTGGAAAATAACCAAATTTTCTTCAATTATGCAACTACAGAGGATAAAAATTACCAATTAAAGAATTTAATTAATACTGTTAAAGGCCAGATTTTAGAAACCGATAGTCGAAAAATCTTTAGGCGTGAACATCATTATAGTATATTAGATTCAGGAAAGAATTGGAAAATAAATAATGATGAAGTTAGTATACTACTAAATGAAGATTGTCAAAAAAATTCTAAAACTCAATCAATTGAGATTGATATATTTGGTGAAAAAACAGAAAGCAATAGACCCTTATATATCTTCGGAGAATGTAAAAATAGAATAAAAAAAATAACTAGAAATGAAATAAAATGCTTTATAATCAAATCAAATATTATAGCTTCCTATTTATTGAAATTTCATGAGATACAAACTCAAAGCATCCCACTTTTTCATTTAATCATTGTGTCTTTAAAAGGATTTCCAGAAAAAAAAACCATAAAATTATTATTAAAAAAATATTGGAGATTGCCACAAAATAGAATCCTTAATAGAAGCATTGAATTAATAGATAAGACTCGTTTCATAGAACTATTAAAAAAAAATAATATACCTTCAAAAATATATGTTGAACAATTTGCAATTTAAAAAAAAATAATATACCTTCAAAAATATATGTTGAACCAAAATTTTACATAATCCTGAAGGAATAGCATTAAAATTTTAAAAAATCTATAATCAAAATTTCTATCATTGTAGAAATCATTTTTGTTTAAATAGAAAGTTAATAACTTAAAGAAACTTAATATTCATGTAAGAAAATCGTTAATTTATTCATAATCCATTGGAGATTTAAACATGATAAATAAACAAAGATTCGAAGAGTTATTTAACCAACACGTTATAAAAGACATTTCTGAAGAACAAATTGACATTGTCCTTTCAGGTCAATATGGTAAGGCATTAGAACTATTAAGAGATGCAGAATCTACGGGATTATTTCCAGCTCTAGTTGGGCCTCCAGGGGTTGGTAAGACTATTTTATGTCGATATTTTGCTAGTTTGAGAGCAAAAGAAAACAAAAATAAGAGTTTTCAATGGCTTACGATGGATGAAAGCATTAAACCTTCTCATTTTGTTGGCTCATTTGATCCCGCAATTACCTTAAAGAAAGGTTTTGTGTTAGAAGCTTTTAACCCCGGGCCATTATTAAACGCTATGCTAGAAGGAGGTACTTTCTTAGCTAATGAAATTAATCGGGCTACTGAATATTCTCAAAATACATTATTAGAACCTTTAGAGGAAGCATCAATTGGTATTCCCCATTTAGGGCGTGTTAAAGCAGATGATAACTTTTTCTTTATATGTGCAATGAACCCTGAAGAATTATCAGGAACTCATCGCTTATCTGAAGCTTTAAAAGATAGAATAAAAGTTTGGATCAAATTGACATATCCTGATAAATCCACCGAATTAGATATAATAAGGATTAACTTACCTGAACATTTTATTATTGAAGAGTCTGAATTAGAATTAATATATTCAATTATTAAAGAAACGAGGCAGAATAAAATTGACATTGAAATTCCTGCCTCAATCAGAGCAGGAATTGCTATAGCAAAATTATTAGCAAGAAAAAGGATCGTAGAGAAAGAAAAAAAAATCAAAGAAAAAGAATCTGTGTATATTTATCTTTCTGAAATTGCTCGACATGTTCTACTTGGAAGCTTAAAACCAAAACCTGGAGTAAAAGTTGAGAATGTAATAGAAAATATTATTCATAAGACTTTAGGAGGGTAAATTATTGGGTATATTTCCTGAAAACCCATGTGAGTTTGCAGTAGAGTTTATAAGAAGGATGAGAAATCATCCAGATATAATCCAAATGCCATCTCCGCGGCAAGTATTATCAATACCAAATTTAATCATCTCAAGATATTATCGTAAAGGATCAATTACACCTAATGATTTCATTGAAATTAGTACTGTTACCTCATTCCCAGATAATCAAAATTTAGCGAAAGACATTGCTTTTGATGTTCTTTTCCCAAATTATAAGAAAGACTTAATGAAATCATTTTTCAAGGAGAATGGAATTGATAACTTTGAAGAAGAATTAACAAATCCCGAAATTAAATCAGAATTAGATCAATTACAAGATCTAATAGATGAAATTGAATTATCAAAATCATTTGATACAGATATGATTCGGCAATTGGAAAACTTCACAGAAGAATTAAATCAAAAGAGACAGGAAGAACCTTTTAAATCAGCACTTAATTTCTTTAATGATGATTCTGAGTTATATAAAGAACAAATAACTTCATTTGAGAAATTACTTGAAGAAGCAAAAAAAAGAATGCTTCAAAAAATTAATTCTCTAGATCCTAAAGATCTTAAAGCAGGTACTAACTTAGGCTTAAATGATTTAATCCAAGATAAATCTTTAAGAGAATGGGAAAAAATTACAAGTAAAGCTCTTAATAATCAAGATATTGAAAATGATTTAAATAAGTTGTTAGAAACAGGAAATTTAGAAGATTTGCTTCAATCTATGAAATTTTTAAAAGAAACTAACGCTATTTCTGACAAACGATTAGAAAATCTGAAAACGGAACTTCACAATAAGATTGATAATTTAGATCAATTATTTCAGTCGGCAAAACATTTAGGAGAAACTCCAAATTTTAATCCAGATAAAGTTTTAAACAACAGCATGAAACATTCTTCATTTGAACACAATTTCAATTTATCTAATTCACTTGACCAATTTTTTGGCACTGATCTAAGGAGTTCTTTATTAGATAAATTTGATCAACAGTCTAAAAATTCTCAAATGAGTCTTTCACTTGAAACTTTAACCAAAACTGCATTTGCAAACAAATCATGGAACTCATTATTCAATCAAGCACTTAAAAATGCCATTAACGAAGCGATGAACCAAAATAAAAAATTTGAAGCTTTTAAAACACTAACTCATCAATTACAACAGCTAGCTAATAGCTCTCCCAATATGCATTGTAGCCAAAAAATGGCACAGAATATACCAAATCTTACTTCTTTAACTCTAGAATCTTGTGAAACACCTTACCAACTAAGAAATGCAATTGAGTTTTTAAGAAAAATTGGATTAAATCTTGAGTCAGAACTTATAGAGAAGATTGGAAAGAAACTTCAATTGCCAGAAGATGAAATTTTTGAATTAATTGAACCAACATATCAGTTGTTAAAGAAATTAATTGAAAAAAATAAGGCAGACTTTCAAAGATTAAGTAATTTAATGAATCAAATTCAAGAACAATTAAACTATGAGAGGATAAAAGAATTAACTGCTAGCGCTTTAGCCTCAAATAATAGGGATGCATTAGGAGCTCTAGGAAATTTTAATTTAAGTGATGCTCTAAAAAGTGCTCAACAAATTGGAGGTCAAGAAGGTGAAAATAAAATGATTTCGTGTTTATCAGCTGGAAATGGAGAAAATCTACTTAAACAATGGTTTATTCACCGAAAAAATTTACAGGAAACCACTAAACAAAAAGTACAAGAACTTGCTAAAAAAATGTTAATTGAATTAGGTATTTATTATTCAAGAGCACATTTAGGCAGTTCTACAACAGGACCAATACCAATAAATATAGTAAGACCATATTCTATAGGGGATGATTTTGAAAATATTGATCTTGAGGAGACTATACTTAACATATTAGAAAAAGGTAAAAAATTAGATCATATAAAATATGATGACTTTTTTGTTTTTGAAACTGCTAAAGGCCTAAGAACCGCTTGCTTTGAACTTGATATTTCAGGTAGTATGACGGGGGATAAACTTGCTTATATGAGTATCTGTGTAACGATGTTATGCTACGGGATGCGTAAAGATGAACTTGGAATCGCTTTTTTTGAATCAAATACCCATGTTTTGAAAGGATTAGATGAAAAAATTGATTTAGAAAAACTGGCAGATGAGCTTCTTTCTGTTACTGCCCGAGGGGGAACACGAATACAAAGTGCCATTGAGTGGGCAAATAAACAATTTAAAGAATATTCTAACTCACGGGAAAAACTGAATGTCTTATTTACTGATGCTGAAATTTTTGATCTAAAGGAAGCTATTACAGAATTTAGAAAAATGCGTTCCTTAGGCGTTGATTTCATCTTAGTTTGTCCTGAAACTTCTTTTAATTTAAAAGAAGCTAAGAAAATGGTAAAAGTTGCAGGAGGGCAATTACTTACGATAAAAGATTGGAATGAATTTCCCAAATTAATTTCAGAGATAATAAAATCAAGATTCTAAAAAAATGGTTGAAAATTCGATATCAAGTCTTATAATTGATAAATTTGGTTTAAATTTATATCAGAAATCTCTTAAATTTCTTACCAATAAAATCAATTTAATTAATGTTGAAGAAGATCCAATACTTATTAGAAGTCTTATTTTAGATAATGAGCGTGAATTTCATCTCATAATAGATGAAATGAATAATGAAATTTTTCACGATTGTCCATCATTTCTAATTCATTCTGAAAAAAACAAAAAGGTCTGCGTACATTTAATAAAGCTGTTGTCCATAATTAAGAATAATCTTGCTCAAAAGATTTTAGAAAATTTTAAGAGTTATCTTTTAACCTCTGAAGATTTAGGTTCACAAAAAAAAAGTAAAAACTTTCTATTATTAGCTAATAGTTGCTTTAATAGTAATAATTGTGTAGAAGCGCTAAATTATATGAATAAAGCAATTTATAATCAATTTGAAACTGAAAATATAATTGAAACTTATCTTAATACAGCAATTAATAACAATTTATTTATTGAATTCTTCGAATTTATTGCAAATGGTTATGACACTGATTTAGAAAAATATTTTCTTAAATTTAACAGTTATATTGAAAAAGGATTCAAGAAGTTTTTAAATATTATACATGAATATTCTTTTTTCAATCTTCTTAAAATTATTGAATCTATTAATAAAATATTAGATTTTAAAGATATTTCATTTATAGCATCCTATTTTGATAAATTAAAAGCTTTGGTAAATAGTACAAGTTTTAATAATCATTATTTTTCTATATATTTAGTAAAGAAGAAATTTGTAGAATTAGTTAAGATTAATCCTTTATTTAAGGATTTAATATCTGAAATCTCTTTAAATTCTCTAAAATCTAAACTAGTAGATTATTTTTTTTCTGAAATCAATAATTTTTGTATAATTGATAAATTGAAGTTAATGAAAAAGCAATTTCGAGTTATAAACATCCCAAAGGAAGTATATTATGATAGATATAAGATGTATAAAATTGAAATTAAGGAACTAGAAAGAAAAGCCTATCTTAAAAAATTTGCTTTCTTAAAGCTGTTAATAGAAAAACATAATATTATCAGAGCTAAAGGGGAGTTTAGGAAAAAAAGAAACACATATATAGTGAAACATGAGGATAGTAATTTAAAAAATCCCGTATACCATTATATAGTCTCCCGTATTGGCTTTTTCGGGTTAAATGATCAAACTATTAAGTCTTCTGAAATAGGGATCAATTATTTTATAATGAAAGAATTATTTATAGATGATCTTAGTAGTTTTCAAGATGTATATTATTATAGGCAACAATTCTGGGGAGAAGTAAATGACCATGAAATAAAATCTATTGATGGTTTATCATTACTAAGTGAAAAAATAGAATATAGTTATGATATTGCTCATAAAGATTCAGCTGATGTAATGGTCATCGAATGGGATCTAGCAAGTAACCCAATCCAAGGGAGTCTCGTTAATGCTTATGGTTCTCAAATAATTATTCCCAATTATAATAATCCATTATTTCATGATTTAAAACCATTTGATCTTTGTTACTGTAAAAAAACACCTATTAAAATCGAAAGTAATATCACTAAAACTATAAATGTAATTACAAAATGCTCATTTAAAGATGCTATTAAGAGTATTTCTAAAGGTATGGAATTTATTGAAGGATATTATCCTTTATCACTTATACGAGCAGTATTGAATAAAGAGATAAATCCCTTTCAAGCTAATGAAATTGTGGTTAATAATCCAAATATGCTATTTGTACCTAATTATAATGTCTTTATTAAAGAATTTGATAAATTTTTATTAGATTATATTTTTAAAGAAAGAGAACACATTTTTGAAGAATTGAAAAAAGATATTGATCTTAATACGAACCAAATTTTAACATTATTAAATTTAAATAGTGAATTAGCTGGATTAGATTTACCCTATAATGAAATATTAAAAAGATGTCTTTATCCCAATATTAGCATTTTGGAATTTAAATCAAGATTGTTAAATGAAATCCATTCGATTATTAGAGACCTATTAAATACACGTAGACTTGGAAGTACAATAATATTTGATTTGAAGAAAATACAGCATACCCCCTTTGTTAAATATTCTAACAAAATTCTTGAAATTCGAAAAAGTGAGTTTGAATCTTCTCAAATAATTAGATTGCATGATAAAGGTAAAGTTTTTTATGATATGTCTGGAATTTATAAGACATATTATGGTACAAAGTTCTTTAAAGTTCTTCAATATAAGGATAAATTAAATCTTAAACCTGATAAATTTAAGAAATTTCGGGATTTTAGTACCAAATTAAATTTGAAAATAAAGATTGTTGACTCTAAAAATTAACTACTGTTCTAATTTTCAAATTGTAATTTTCCATAAAGAGCATCATGACCAGGTATAAACCAGAATTTTCCATTTCTAATTTTTCGAATAGCATCAGCTAAATTTTCAGGGATGCTTTCAAAATTACTTTTCCCTTCCCATATAGCAAATTCACTATCATTATTTTCAATTAAATTTAGGTATATTGATAAGTTTCTTTTATCATATTCAGAACCACCTAATACAATTGAAATTAGGTGCAAAATTGGGACAACATATTGAAAATTTAATTTGAATGGATTTATTTGATCGCTCAAATCTTGAACTCGAGCTAATACTCCCTTAGTTAATTTTTTTTTGCAATATGGACAAATCTCAATATTAAGTTTTGGGCTACAATAATAATCTTTATTATCTAAATGTCTTCCCGGCCTGTGGCCATCATAATAATATTTCCCCTGTGATGGTTTAAACTCGTAAGTCTTAACAATCTTGCTTCTTTTAATCGAATCTACAAGATTATGGTAATTTAATTTATTAAGCTTAATCAGTGTAGCTTCTCTTCCTAATCTATGAAAACTTGTAGAATGACAGTCAGAATTAGATATAATAGACACTTTATTTAATTCTGAAATACTCCTTACCATTAACGGATCTGCACTTAATCCTGTTTCAATACAATTAATATAATTCATTCCATAACCCAAAGCTTCTTTCATAGTATTGAAATGAGGTGTATCGCCAAATAGGCCAAAATAAGGAGTAAATATATGAGCGGGAATTATCTCAATATTCTCATCAATTGATTTCAACCCAAAAATAAGATTCTCTGCAGATTTATAGATCTTAGGCCTTCCTTCCTTTGCTAAATTACCAAATTTTGATAAAAAATCAATAGATTCCTCTAATTTGTCAAAATTTGGAAAAAGCAGGACAAAATGTATCTTTTTAACATGTGAATTATGTTTCCAAATCGCTTCAATTTCTGTTTGTAATACAAAATTAACATTTAACACTTCTGGAATATAAAAAATTCCATCTGAGTATTCAATTAATTTAGTTCTTAATTCAGTCAACCATAATGGGTGAAGGCAATCACCCGTTCCAACTAGTTGAATCCCTTTTATATCAGAATTAGACGCAATTTTAAAAATATCAATATTTTTACTTGCACCTCCTGAAAATTTACTGTGGATGTGTAAATCACAAATTTTAAACATATTTTTCAGTTAGTTTAATTAAAACTTGTAATAATATTCCGATTAACTTATTTAAAATCATAATTAAAATTTAGTTAAACACAGTTTTATTATGAAATTAAAGTAAAATTTTCCAGAGAATTGTATCATTATTTTTTTTATTAATGCATAAATTTTAATTACATAGAATCTGAAAGTTTAATTGAAAAATAGTAATTAAATTTATTAAAATATGACAAAAAATAATTTTCAACATCCATCAAAGGATATAACTGAAAGTAAAGGGACAATCCTTAGAGGAAAAACAGTTTGTATATGTTTAACAGGGTCAGTAGCAGTAATATCTTCACCGATTGTAGCTCGAGAGCTTATGAGATTAGGAGCTGAAGTATTATGTGTTATGTCGAAGGCTGCTACAGAATTAATTAATCCTGCTTTAATGGAATGGGCAACAGGAAATAAAGTTGTTACCAAATTAACTGGAGCTGTTGAACATGTTTATCTTGCGGGGGAAAGACCTAAGAGTGTAGGTAAAGCAGATTTAATTTTAATATGCCCTGCAACCGCAAATACAATTTCAAAAATTGCATACGGAATTGACGATACACCTGTGACAACCATAGCATCAACAGCATTCGGTTCATCTATTCCTATTGTTATTGTACCAGCAATGCATGAAAGTATGTACAAACATCCTATTTTAGAAAAAAATGAAAGACAATTACGTGAATGTGGTGTCGAAATTTTAGGTCCTAGAATTTCAGAAGGTAAAGCTAAAATAGCAAAGATTGATGATATAATTGATAGGGTTATAGATTTATTAATCACAAAGAAAGATTTAGAGGGAAAGAAAATTCTTATTACTGCAGGTCCAACTAGAGAAGCAATAGATTCAGTTAGATTTGTTTCAAATAAGTCATCCGGAAGAATGGGGATTGAATTAGCTAAAGAAGCCTCTGCTAGAGGTGCTGCTGTAACATTAATTGCTGGTGAATGCAGGGCAAAACTTCCTAATTATTTAAAAATAAAACACGTTGTTTCAACAGATGATTTTATAGACGCCGTTAAAGATGAAATCTCATTAAGTGATTATGATTTTTTCATTTCAGCTGCTGCTGTAAGTGATTATAAACCAATTGAATGTATTGAGGGAAAAATTTCATCTGATAATGTAGAAAAATTACAAGTAAATATGAAATTAACACCAAAAATAATAAATGTAGCTAGAAAAAAAGATTACAATTTATTTATTGTGGCGTTTAAAGCAGAAACCAATGTTTCCAAGAGTGAATTAATCGAACGTGCTTACAATAGACTACTTAAATCTGAGGTTGATTTAATTGTAGCAAATGATATTGGCAGGGGTGACATAGGATTTAGTAGTAAATATAATGAAGTGTTTATTATAGATAAAAAAAGACATATCACTCATGTTGAGAGAAATACTAAAAGATATATTGCGTCTAAAATAATAGATGTTGCCATAGAGGCTTATCAAAAAAGAAATTAAATTTGAATGCATTTTTGAGAATTTTTTTCCAATAAAAAACTACTATAATATTATTTAGTTTCTGATGAAAATATTTAAATACTAATTTATTTACTGTAAACAGTAAATAATAAAGTAAAGTTCAAGCAAATAATTTAAAACTATGAGATTAGGATTTATACCTAATATGAAATAATTTTCAATTAATTTACGAATAAATGTATATATATTTATAATTGGCTTTAATAAGGATAAAAGAAGAAATTATAATTCGAGAGCGTTAGAAATTAGTTCAAGAGAAGAAGGTAAAATTAAACAAGGAACAATAGCTGAGTATATGCGTAAGCGGACTCAGCTAGTTGGTTTCGAATTTGGTTATTGGAAGCATGTTCAATATTGTGCTGAATTTATTGATAATGCTTTAGATGCCATTGAAAGTTTTCAATGGAAAGAATTAAAAAAATCAGATTCAAAAATCGAATTTTCATTAGATCAAGAATTATTTCTAGAGAAATTTTCTATACTTGAAACAGTAAAAGAAGAGAAAAAATCTCAACACTTAAACAATGAAGCAAAACACACATTAATGCAAGAATTAGGTATTGATACTATTGAATCAGATGAATCTAAAATTCAAGAACCAGAAGAAAAAGAAGAAGAATCCGGAGAAATAATTGATAAAGAAGAACTGGAATTAGAGGAAGAAGTTAAGAGAATTATAGATGATATGCAAGAAATCATTAAACCTGTTGAATATATTATTGATGTAGAACCAATTGTGATAGTTCGGATCAGAGAGTATGAAGCATCATCTTTTCTGACATCTGAAATCAGTCAGAAAAATATCATGAGTTATACATTTGAAATTTTTGATAATGGAACAGGAATGTCAAAGATCGATTTAAGGAAATTTGGGAGATATCTAGCCTCATCAAAATCTATGCAATTAAAACAGACAAGAGGTAGCCAAGGATTTGGAGCTCCCAGTGCATTCAGCGATGCTCAAAATACAACTGGTAAACCTGTTATTACAGTTTCGAAATCTATAGACAATATTTATGCTACAGTAACAGAATTTTTTACCACTTCTAAAAATGAAAAAAAGTATTTAATTCATCCAACTGATATTGATAGTCCTTTTCTACATGGAACCTATATTAAATTGAATTATTTAAATGTAAAATATGTCAGAGGATATGTTGAAAAATATATTGAAGAAACTGCATATATGAATCCTCACTTTACAATTATTTATATTAACCCAGAAGGGAAGGAAAAAATCTACCGAAGATTAGCTTCTTCTTTCCCAAAAGAACCTAAATATGCTAAACCTCATCCTTCCTCAGTTAATATAGGAGATCTGCAAGATTTAATCACAAAATCAGATAGTAAATCAATTTCTGCTTTTTTACAAGATAACTTTGTGAGAATGAGTACAAAAACAGCTAAAGAAATTGTTGGTATTGCTGAAAGAGATTTACAAGAAAAATTAAACCTTCTTATTCTAAAAGACGGTTTTCTTAACCTAGCACAGAAAAAGACAGATAAAATAAATTTTCTAAGATTTGAAAAACGGATTTATGGTCGTTCTACTAAGGCTAGAGACAAATTAATTATTTATCAAGTTGAATCAGAGGATCTAAATACGAAATATTGGAATTTAGTTTCTATTTACTCTAAATTCAACAAAGATTATGAAAAAATAAATATAGATATTAAGAAGCTCAATAATCGTATAGAAAAAACCGAAACTCAAAAAGAAATAAAGAACATAGAAAGGGAAATTAAAAAATTATTGAATAACATAGATGATATTAGAAAACAAAAAGATAAAATTAAATTAGATTTAAATGAAGTGTTTAAAAATGCTAAAGAAGGATTGAATGAATTAAAAAAGCTAAAAAATCGAATAGATTTTGAAGATCTTGTTAATAAAGTTCAAATTTCTCGAGTCAAAACTGTTGATTTAACAAAGGAGCAATTTAATTCCCTATTCCTTGCTTTTAAATCTATAAAGTATATGGCACCTCCAACAGATACTGTTATTCCTGTAGGTGAAGCAACATTAGAGAACACATTAATTAAAGAAATTGGATTAAGAATTTCAGAGAATATTGATGACTTTGGTACAACTTTTAACACTATTGATCAGACAACTGACATATTACTTAAAGATAAAAAAAAAATGTTATTAGAGGAAGGGTTACAGCCTGATGATGTAATTTCCAATTTTTCTATTGATTCGGAAGAAGTTATTAACATCGGCTCTGAAATTTTAGGAACGATGGATATTATTGATGAAACAACAGATAATCAGCAACAAAAACAATTTATTGACAACCTTCTTACACATACTGACGTTGATTCTATAGATACCTATCGTGATGTATTTGAATATTTCATTGAAAATTATACCCGTGATGATGATTTCGTTGCAGCAGAAACAAGATCTCCTACAAGTGGAAAAGGGTTAGCTTACGTTGTTGAAGCTGTGATGGCTTATTCAAGAAATATAGAAACTCCTAAAAGATCTAGGGATGTTTTATCAAGATTTGTAAATAGAACACCCAAATTAAGAGATAGCGCAGATTGTGCAATTACAAAAGCAGTTCAATCGGTTAATTGGAAAAACTATAACCTTGAGACTTATGATAATAGTTTACCAAAAGGGCCAATAAAATTATTGGTTAATGTCTCTGGACCTTTTGTGCACTTAATGTTTAAATCTCAATCAAAAAATGCTTTAGCGGATGATGAAGATTTAATAAAAGAAATAAAATACTGCTTGGAAGCAATAGGAAGAAGATTACGAATATATATTAATAGAAAAACAAGTCTTCATAAAAGTGAAAAAAGAGCTAGCTTAATAGAAAAATATATTCCTCTTTTTGTTAATAGTCTATATAATATCGCCTCCAAGGGTGAAAGTATACATAAAGCTAAGCTTAATAAAAAGGAACTAGAAGATTTAATGAGGAATGCAATAGGTAAAAAACCCACACCTTTAGAAAAACCTCCAGAAGCAAGAGAAATTAAAGAAGCTGTAATTATATCAGAGGAAAAGATAGAGCAAACCGTTGAAATACAACCAATTGTTAAGAAAGTCGAAATCAAAAAAGAATTATTTACTGAGAAGACACTTAGAAATTGGACAAAAAATGAATTAATTGAATACTGTCAAGAGAATAATATTAACCTTCTATCCAAAGATACAAAAACAGGGATTATCGGAAAAATTATAGAATTTTATAAAAAACCTGCAGAAGAAAAGCCAATTAAAATAAAACTTTTAGAACCAGTAAAAGTAACCCCTGATACAATTACTATAAAACAAAAGCAATCACAAATTTCTAGAGCAGAAGCCCCTGCTAAAAAATCACCTCTTAAACCTAAACCAATTCCCCCAAAACAAATACAAACTACTTTACCTATCATAACTACTGAAAAAATTCTGAATGTTTTATCTGATGAATGGCAAACCATTAAACATCTCATCTTCAAATTAAAAATTAAAGATATGATGGATGCAAGATATCTCCAGCTTAAATTAAAAGAATTAGAACGTAAAGGAAATGTCCTAGTCGAATCCAAAATGGGTAAAAGACAATGGAAATTAAAATAATTAATTTTTTGAAAAATCATGGCTAAAAAAGAACATAAAAATGAATTAAAAGCGGCTAGAGAATTATTTAACTTTTATTTAGAAAAGGAAAAAGAAGAAAAATCAATTAATCTTCCAAAAGGAACAGTTAACATTGATGATCTTACCAGAAAACAAGCTATTGGAAGACTATATAAATTGGTGGATAATGTTATTACAAAAATCTACGATACGGGTCGTCCATCAATTCATCTTCCAGCGAGAACGAGTTCTAATATAATATGGGATGAAGAAAATGATCTATTACTTTTAGGTGAGCAGATAGTGGAAAAGCAATTTCATACACTTACAAGTGTAGCAGATATTACAAGATTAATGCGTGTTCTTGAAATCGTAAACGAGTTATTAGAAAAAGATATACATGCTACTAAAAGGGAAATTTTCTATACTGATGTTAAATTATTCACAGAACAGAAGAATAGTGATAAAACTATTGAAGATGTAGCAGCGATGTTATATACTACAAGAAACTCAACTCACATTGTAGCCTCTGCTAAAGGAATGTGTGTTGGAAGACTCAGAATAAGAGATCGAAATGACATAATAGATCTAGAAGGATTAGGCAGCGGAGGTTGGATGATATCACCTATGCTTGATAATATTGAAATAATTGAGTCAGATGCAGAATTTATACTAGTTGTGGAAAAGGATGCTGCTATGATACGTCTAGCTGAAGATAGATTTTGGAGAAAATACCCATGTATTATTCTTACAGCAAAGGGAGCAGCAGATATTGCCACACGTATGTTTTTAAAACGTTTAAGTAAAGAATTGAAATTACCTGTTTTTAGTTTAGTAGATAGTGATCCTTATGGCCATTATATTCACAGCGTATATTTAAGGGGGTCAAAAAGATTAAGTTACGAATCTCCTTTCTTAGCCACTCCGAATATTAAATTACTTGGAGTTTTAACAAGAGATCTCGACAAATACAAGATTCCAGAAGAAGTGAGACTCCCTATGAAACCAATGGATGTTAAACGAACAAAAGAATTATTAAATGAAGATTTCGTTAAAAAGAATAAACAATGGGAAACTGATTTAAAATTAGCTCTGAAAATTAAGAGAAAAGCGGAAATTCAAGCTCTTTCGCAACATGGATTTGAATTTCTTACAAATACTTACCTTCCAGAAAAATTAACAACTGGTGATTGGATATAAAGTTATTTTATAAGGAAAACGGTAATGTAGTTCAACTAATTGAAATGGAAAAGATTCAAGAATGGCCACTAGAAATGCCCCTTATTTTTGTTGAGTATATAAAAAGTAATAAAATTAGATCTTATCGAGATACTAAAGTCGAAGCCGAAATTTCACAATATCTTGATGAGATTTTAAATCAAACTGCGATTCCTAGAATTAAACAATTTTTTGAGGGGTCTAATCAAGAAGAAATTCTCTCTATCCTTTCTATTTTTGAAGAACTTTCAGAAACCAATACTAGAGCTATTATACCAATTCAAAAATTATTAGAAAATTTAACTAAACAAACTAATAAAACAATAACTTTGCAAGCTCGAAAAATTCTCTCTAATATCAAAGATTAAAACAGAAAATAACTAATAGAATTGAAAACTATAATTATCTATTATGACTTGGGATCAAGAAAGTTTTGATAAATTTATAAAAAACCAAAATGTGATTGGTTTCTTTGAAAAACCATTAAAACTTAAATCTGGGAGGTTATCTTATTGGTATGTAAATTGGAGGAATATAGCTTCAGATGTGTTTTTGCTTGACAAATTAACAAATTATGTTATATCTTTTATTAATTCTTTAGACTTAAAACCGGGATGTATTTATGGAGTTCCAGAGGGTGCTACAAAATTAGGAATTATAACACAATTTAAATGGGCAAAACAACAGATAAACTATAATCATGGAACCCACCCTCTATCAATGGGACGAGGTAAACAAAAAGAACATGGAGATCCTAAAGACAGAATATTCATTGGTATACCTAAAGGAAATGTAGTTATTCTTGAAGATGTTACAACTACAGGGGGATCTTTAATCAACACAATTCAACAATTAGGTGAATTAAATATAAGTATAGTTGCTGCTATTGCATTAACTAATAGAAATGAGTTACGAGATGATGGAAAGAGTATAAAAGAGATTACTTCACAATTTAATGTCCCATATTATGCAATGAGCAATGCTATTGATTTGTTGCCAAGTTTTAGTATGAATAAAGAAATTGCAGAACATATTAAAGAATATTTTAAGAAATATGGGACTAAACAAATAAAACTCTAGTCTCAGATAAATAAAAATTCTTTTTATTTAATAGATTAAAATTAAAAGAAATCTCTCCATATTTTGACAAGGTTGTACAGATATTTATAAAATATCATTTCAGAATTTGTTAGTCTTCTCTCATCCTCTAATGATAATTCACTTAAAGATAGTTTTAATAATTTTAATAGCCGAGCGTCGATTATATTTGAAGTATATGAATTATATCTGTCGAAATCTATTTTAGGTTTATTATTCTTTTCTATTTCATTTTCCATTAATCTTTTGAATTCTCTTATTTTATTCAAAAAGAATCTGTTTATTCTTTTAATTAATCTTGGATCATCTCTTTCCTCCATAGCATATCGTTGAACATCAATATTATCACATTTATCTATTAAAGCTACCTTTAATATACCTTTTTCAATAAAATGAATTGCAGAAAATAGCTTTAATTTATACTTTTTACTTTCCTCGAAAGGGCCAAAAGATTCTCCTAATACAGAAAAACCTTTAAAATTCTTAATACATTCCGTAACAATTATTTCATTTCGAAAAATAAAGTTTAACCTATTTAATGAATTAGCTAAGCTTACTTTAATTTGTTCCAATAAATACACCAGTTTTAATAAATTAGTAAATCTTTATAATATACAATTGTTAAGCAAGAGAAATAAACATACTATTATTTTATTAATAATTTAAAAATCTCGTGAAAATCTTGGTAATAGAAATTATTATTCTTACAGTCTTTTTGTTGTTCTTTGCATTTGGATTCTATATAATCTACAAACAGGTTGCTTTAGTAAAAAAAGGAGAATTTCGTAATAAGGATCGATTTCAATGTATTTTTTATGGAATCATATTTAGTTTGTCAATCATGTTAGTTTTTGCTGTTGCTGTAATATTTACTGTAAGATCACCTGAATTCTGGGATCCAAAGACCACCCCTCCAGATGTACCTCCTTTAGCTCTACTCATTCCTTTTATTTTTTGTTTAATGTATATTTCATTTTATCCTTTGATAGATTTTTTATTCATCGCGTTAAGTAGAGAATCAGATGAAGGATTAACACCATTTCATAAATTTATTAACAATAAAATTATAAAAATATCAAGAAATAAATTCTCAAGGGTATTGATTGCTGTTATTTTTTATTTATTGGTATTTATAATCCCTCCTATTCTACTTTCATTTTTAGGGTTACCTTTTATTATGATTTGGATAACCTGGATGCTCTTTTATCCTCTCATGATTTTAACTTTTTATGGATCTAAAGGTTATATTGCTGGTATTTCAGATGCTTATTACCATATTCCTGATATAAAAAGGTCCATTTTTCTTAATTTTGAGAATAGCAAAAGAGGAATGAAGCAATTTATATCTCAGCCAGTGCCTTATATTATTTTAGGATTAATGTTATTTGTATTTGTGTGGGCCTGGATTTCATTTTTTCAAACAATAATATTCTTTTTCACGGGAAAATTTGCTATATCGACAATGTCTTCAATTTTCGTATTTGTAACTCTTTTTTTTGGAATACTAGGATATTTTACACGTTTTTGGGGGCGTAAAATAAAATATAGAGGAATTGATGTTTATTTTGCTGCTTATTTAATGGCGTCTATAGGAATCAATGTTTTGGTTAACTTTTTGATTGTAAATCCTGAAAAATTGCAATACACTTTTAATTTATGGATATTAACTAATCAGATTTTCCCAAATAGCTCAATGTTTGCCTGGGCAGCGGTAATTGAAGAAATTGTATTAATTTTTTTTACATCATACTTCTTTCTTGCAAGAAAAAATGAATTTGTAATTAATATTAAGATCTCAAAAATTACAAAATCTGGCCAAACATTTGATCCTATTCCACTTTTTAACCTTATTAAACACAAGAATCCTAAGATAAGAAAACTTGCTGAGGAAACTTTAGTTATGATGTTTGAAAGAATACCTTTAAAAAATAATACAATTCTTAATGAATGGAAATTTAAGAATTCATTGTTGGATGGAATATGTGATTACAATAGATATTCAAGAAATTTATGTAATCAAATCTTAATACAATTGGAAAAAGATGTTCCAGAAATTGCTTTACATTGGATAATAGAAGCTTTAAAATCTCCAAATTATGATAAATGTATTCCTATAGCAAGAACTTTATTAAAAGCAAACATAAAATTTGTGGAAAAAATACCTGAATCATTAATTCTTAATCTTATTGAAGATTCAGAATGGAGATTAAGGTATTTAGGATTAATGGTACTAAGCAGGTTAATAAGTAACAAGAAAGATTTAATTTTTAGTTTAAATGTTAAAAAGTTAATCCATGACCCAAATTATAGGATTGTAGTTAAAACATTTAATCTTTTAGCTGATTCCTCTTATGAATTACCTATAGATATCATAATCGACAATATCTTTCATGTAAATGATAAAATCAGTGCCTCAGCGATCAAAAATATAAAAAATCTTAACGTTAATAAAATTAATAGAAAAATAGTTTCCAAACTCATTCCTTTAATTAAAAATCCCTCTAGTTCAGTCAGAGCATCGATTTTTAACGTTTTTGCGAAAATAGGACATTTTAAGAGAAATGATATTCCACTTTTACCATTCTTAGATGGTTTAGTTGATTCAAATGAAAAAGCGAGACAAGCAGCTGTTGTAGCTCTTAAAAGGTACTTTGAAGAAGAACCTGAATTATTCGATATTGATGCGATTGTTGACAAAATCGATCCAAATAATTTTGAAATTCTTAATAGTGTTGTTACTCTTCTTGGAGAACTATGGAAATTTGATCCAGAAAAAATCATAACTACCCTGTTAGTTTTTATAAAATTTGAAAATGATAAGCTAAGAGAGAATATTTCAGAAATTTTAACTGTAAATTATTCTAAGTCTCCAGATATAGTAATCCGAAATTTAGTTAAAATACCCGATGTAACAACATACATAACGAAAGGAATTATAACAAAAACATTAATAAAAATAGGTAAAAGTAATCCAAAAAAAATTATTCCATTGTTATTGAACTACTCAACTGCCGAAAATGATGATATAAGATTAAATGCCCTTGATTCTATTGATGGATTAATAGATGAATTCATAGAATATGTAGACGTAAGACCAATCATTTTAATAGTGCAAAAAGATAGGAACAATCAGGTGGTTAAAAAGGCTTCTAGTATAATTTCAAATATAGCAAAAAAAAAACCTACTTTAATAAAGCCATATATTTCAGAATTTTTCACCGCTTTAACTGAACAAAGTACAAAGGTTAAGATTGTTCTCACCAAATCATTGCTAGAAATTGCCAAAATTGCATCAGATATTATTCCAATCAACCCTATAATGAATTTAATTGATGATAAAGACTCATTTATTCGTGAAACAAGTGCTAAGATTTTAGGATTGATTGGAAATAAACGTCCCTTACCTGTTGTAGATTCTTTAATAAATATTGCTTTGCATGATGAAGAATGGATAGTAAGAGAAGCAGCAGTATCAAGCTTAGGAAAAATACTTGATCTTGTTGAAGAAAAAGAAGAAATTATTGAAAAACTCATTTCTCTGCTTAACGATGAACAAAACTGGGTTCGGTGGGCTGTATTAAATATTTTTTCTGATCTCAGAGAAATAAACAGCTCACACCTTCCATTTAACAAATTGCAAGAGAATTTAAATAGCACTGATCCTAGAATTAGACAAGCTTCGGCTAATTTAATAAAGATTTATAGCAAAGAAATTGAAAGTGTAATTGATAAACTAATGATACCCCTTGGAGATGAATCAAAAGAAGTACGGAACAGTATGATTAATAATTTTGTTGAATTGATACAGGAGATTGGACTTGATAGAATTTTAACAAAATTATTACAGAATTTAAGTGACGAAGGTTCTTTAGAAACCCAACGTTCTATTGCATTAATATTAGGACGAACTGCGAAATATGAAAATGAAAAAATCAAGAAGCGGGTAATATCACTCTTAAAAATAAGATGTGAAATGAGTCAGGATCCTATTATTTGTGAAATCCTGCATCAATTAAAAGAAAGTTAGGTTGATAAAAATTCAATAAATCCAGCACCGTGTTGCTTTTTTAATACTTATTTATTTACCTAATAATAAAGTCAAATCGTTAATAAGATAGATTAAAAATCTATAATAATAATTAGGTATATTAAACGAATTTCGTGTGATTTGTTATGACAACACCTTTATCCAGCCCTAGTCAACCGATTAATAAAGTTCAGCGTTTTGAGGATTTTTATCGTTCATTTCAAGAGAATCCAGGAGTGTATAAATATCAAGATCAAATCAATAATATTTATGCAAAAGGTGAGAATACTTTAATCATTTTTTTTGAAGATTTACTAGCGAGCGACCCTGATATTGCTGAACTGTTAAGAAAAGATCCTGAGGCTTTAATTGAAGATGCAGTTGAAGCATTCAAGAATTTACTAAAATTTCAAGGAGGAAAACTAAACAATCCAGAATATTTTGTTAGAATTACAACTATAGATAAGAAAAGCCCGTTGTTTCTCCCCTTAAGGGGTTTAAGAGCAAAAGATATTAGTACACTAGTTTGGTCTAATGGTATCTTAGTCAGATGTTCTACTATAAGACCAAAATTAGAAAAAGCAACCTTTATATGTAATCTATGCGGTGCTCAATTTGACGTTCCTCAACTTACCTCAAGAATAAGATGGCCAAAATTCTGTACTAATAAGAGATGTAAAGCTAAAGCCCAAACTGATTTTAGATTATTATCAAAACATTCAGAATTCATTGATTGGCAAAGTATTCTGATTCAAGAAATTCCTGAAGATTTACCCCCTGGAAGAATTCCTAGATCTGTTCAGGGAATTTTAACTTATGACCTAGTTGACACAGTAAAACCTGGAGATAGAGTAAAATTAATGGGTATATTCAAATCAGTTTTAGCACAATCAACGAAAAGTAATAATTCTACACTATTCAAGACTTTTTTCGATATCAATTATATTGAACCTGAGGATAAAGCTGATGATATTATCGATCTTACTAAAGAGGACAGGAAAAAGATTGAGGATATGTCTAAAGAGCCATTCATTCAGAAAAAAATAGCTAGATCAATTGCTCCTGATATATACGGGAGAGAAGATCTTAAAATGGCATCTGTTTTAAGCTTATTTGCAGGGACAAGGAAGAGGAAACCTGGAGGTGGTTATAAAAGAGGTGATATCCATATATTGTTTGTTGGAGATCCAGGAACTGGAAAATCAGAAATCTTGAAAGGGGCTATAGAAATATCTCCAAGAGGAGTATATACTTCTGGAAAGGGATCAACAGCAGTAGGGTTAACGGCAGCAGTAATTAAAGACACTGACACGGGTCAAATGAACCTTGAAGCAGGTGTTGTAGTGCTAGCAAATGGGGGTGTTGCAGCGATAGATGAATTTGATAAGATGGATACTGCGGATAGATCTGCACTTCATGAAGCAATGGAACAACAAACTGTAAGTATCGCTAAAGCTGGAATTGTTGCTACATTAAAAGCCCAAACTGCTATCATAGCAGCAGCAAATCCTTATTCTGGAAGATATGATAGATATAAAACACCTACTCAAAATATTCGATTACCTCCTTCACTTTTATCGCGATTTGATTTAATTTTTGTAGTAGTTGATAAACCTAATAAAGCAGATGATGCACAAATGGCTGAATTTATATTAAAAAATTCTATGATGAACCCAGATGATACATTTGAAGAAAATAGTACTTCAACAGCGCCAATCTCAAGTGACCTACTAAAAAAATATATAAAACATGCAAGAAGGAACTGTAATCCTATATTGACTGATGAAGCAAAAGAAAGAATAAAAGAATTTTATCTGGAATTAAGAGGACAATACGACAGTGAAGATGCAATTATATCAATTTTGGCGAGAAATTTAGATGCTTTAGTGAGACTTAGTGAAGCTTATGCTAAAATGGCTTTAAGAAATAAAGTGCTTAAAGAGGATGTTGAGGAAATTATTAAATTATTTAAAAGGTACCTAAAAGATACTGGTTACGATGAAACAACAGGTAAAATTGATATGGATAGAATTTTTGTTGGTCAATCTAGAAGCAATATTAATAGATTAGAAACTTTAATGAATAGATTAAAAGAAATTTTTGAAGAAAATAACTGGAGAGCACTTGAGAAATCCAATATCATTCAAATTTTAGAATTAGAAGAGAACTTAGATAAGTCTTTTATCGAAAGTGCTTTAGAAGAATTAATAAAAGAAGGAACTCTATATGAGCCAAAAAGTAATCAAATTAAATTCACAAATAAAGAAGTATAAAATTAATTTATACTTTTTAATGATTGTTCAGAAATAATTTTAAAAGCCTTTTCAACATTTTCACCCGTTTTTGCTGACGTATAAATAATCGAAATTGCATTAATTTTTCTTCCTAAATCATTAATCTCTTTCTTACTAATTTTCCTTTCTAAATCATTTTTGTTGGCAAACAATATAATTGGTGCGAGTTCACAATACATTTTTATATCCGGAACCCAAAATTGTTCAATTTGATCAAATGTATTTCTCCGCGTTAAATCACCCACTATAATCACACCTTTAGCCCCAATATAATAAGAATGTCTCATATTTATCCATCGCTCTTGTCCTGCAATATCCCATAATTGAATTGTTGTTTTACCGATATTTTTCAGATTAATCTTTTTAAGAAATATATTAGTTCCAATGCTTGAACGATAATCTTTAGCAAATTGCCCTGATATAAACTTTTTGACTAAACTAGTCTTACCAACAGCCGGTTCTCCAACGATGATGATTTTTAATGAATGTTTCTTAACTTTTTTCATCTTTAACTAAATTTATGAAGAAAATTTTTTAAGTGTATATGTAAATATTAAAATAATTGAAGTTTAATATTATCTAAAAGCATTCAGTATATAAAGAATAAGGTAGAGATCAACTATTATGACAACAGGAATTATATATGATGACATTTATTTAGAACATAATATTGGTACTCATCCAGAAAGCCACCATAGATTAACTACGATAATGAGTTTTTTAAAAAAGCAAAAATTACTTGAAGATCCACACTTTAAAATCATTAAACCACGAAAAGCAACCTTAGAACAAATAAAATATGTGCATAATGAAAGATTAATAAAAGAGATACAAGAGATTTGCGAATTAAGTGCTAAAACTCAACGGCTTCAATATATAGATATGGATACAATAGCGTCTCCCAAAACTTATGAAGCATCATTATTCTCTGTTGGTGGTAATTTACAAGCTGTTGATGAAATCTTAAATGGAAATATAAAGAATGCCTTTGCTTTAGTAAGACCTCCTGGCCATCATTCTAATTCTCATAGATTTGCCGGATTTTGTATATTTAATAATATTGCTATTGCTACAGAATATCTGTTTAGAGAAAAAGGAATAAATAGAGTCGTTATTATTGATTGGGATTGCCATCATGGTAATGGAACTCAAGATATATTCTATCAGGGCTCAAAATCAGATTCTGGAGAATTACTAATGTTTAATTCTCATCAATATGGATATTTTTATCCTGGAACTGGAAATTTTGATGAAATTGGAACAGGTAAAGGAGCTGGAAAAATTATCAATTATGCAATGCCGGCTGGAACTGCTTATGATGCAATTCCTCTATATTTTAAAGAAATTATTGCCCCTATATGTGAAGAGTTTAAACCTGAATTCATCTTAATATCTGCAGGTTTTGATACTCATTGGACAGATCAATTAACAAATTTGAATTGGACTTATCAAGCACCGGCAGAATACTTACAAAAAATCAAAACAATAGCAAATAAGTATGCAAATGAAAGAATTCTTATTACTTTAGAAGGTGGGTATGAATTAGATAAACAATCACGGGCTGTTTATAATTGTTTAAGAGTACTTAATGATGAGGATGATAATCTAATAAAAGAGGAATCAAGATCTTCAGGATCAAAATTACTAGACTATTTTAATAACAAATTAATTCCTGCCTTAAAAGATAAATTGAGTCCATATTGGAATTGTTTTTAAACCATAACATACAAACACTTTTATATTTACATTTATGCTATAATCATAATTACTCCTATAAAATTATAGCAAATATTTTTAGTTTAATTACAAAATAGAGAGATTAATATGTCTTACGAATATGATGATGAAAATAATGAAAAAGAAAAAAAACCATCAATGCCCCCACCTACATTAACGCCATTAACACCCCCACCTTCTATGATTCCACCTCCAGCTACACCTCCTATGACTCCACCCCCAACTTTACAACCTCCTTCTCCACCTACACTTGAACCCACTCCAACTCCAACTCCCTATATGGAACCTAATATTCCTTCAATTCCAATAGGACCTTCACAACAAGACTATGATTCAGTAATTACACAACTCCAGGAAAAGGATTCGAGTTTAAGTCAATTACAATCTCAAGTTAGTAATTTAAGCTCTCAATCTTCCCTATTAAATGCACAACTTCGAGAAAAAGAAGACCAAGTAAATCGATTGAATAGCCAATTACAATCAGTACAATCTTCTAATGAATCTTATCAACAACAAGTCCAACATTTAACAGACCAAAATGCTCAATTACAGGCCCATATTCCAGGATTAGAACAACAAGTTCAAGAATTACAGCAGCATAACTCTATATTACAGCAACAAATTGGTCCATTGCAAGCACAAATTAACAAATTACAGGAAGAAATTACCTATAAAGAAAGACGAATTCAAGAATTAAAAGAACCTAAAGCAGTTATGCCCTCTAGTTTAGCGCAAGGGATAACAAATCAAACAACTAACTATAGCACTACTCCAAGTATATCGACTACTCCTACATCGACTCCAAGTCCATCCACACCGATGGGCGCTGGAAGAAGACTTTGCCCCAACTGTGGTGCAAGTGGTTTTGCTGTAAAAGAAGTCGAAGATAGAACACGAATAATTAGCTACATTCCTAAACCTATATATGCAAAAAAACTAGTCTGCACAAAATGCGGATTTGAATTTTAGAGCTTTCAAATCTTTCTTTTAATCAATTATTAATATCTTTTATAATCTCATTTTTTTAGGATTATATATATTTATTATATCAATTTTTGCATAACATTTAAGTGCTCAATAAAAAATATATTCAAAGATCCTAACAATTTAAAAAAGTATTTGGAAATATATATATAAAAAAATTTTTATTAATATTCTAAACTCTTTTTGGTAAAAATAAAAGGTTTTCACTCTATAATATGCCTGATTTAAGAGAAGAATTATTAGGAAGCACCATTAATAAAAAAAGAATTATCGCGGTAGCCCTAGTAGCACTGTTATTAATTAGTATGTTCGCGTTCTCAACAGTTTTATTTAGTTTTCTCTTCGGCACACAAAGACCGTATCCTAGCAGAGAGAAAGCTGATACTGAGTGGGAAGATGCCCTTTTAAAAAAACCCCCTTTTCCATTTGATGAGGATTTCTGGCAAGACTTACTAGATGATCTCAATGATCCTCCAGATTCACTTCTTGACACATTGGCTGAAATGTTTGATGGAAATATTGATGATTTAGATTTAGGAAATTTCTCAGAAAGCCTTCTTGCTCTTTTAGCTTCTGAAATAGAGGTATTTAGAGTCTTTAATGTAACTGGATTTTTATTAGATACATTAAATCTCGGTCAAATGGCTGATGTTTTATGGAAATATGAGAGTTTCGATGAATATACCGGAGACGGATGGCATTCAAACGCTATAAAAAATATTGATGATTTTTATTCATATGGTGATTATTTATCGAAATACAACCCAGATCCAGAGCTTTTAAGAATTAAAATGCCAATTTCTCCCAATATCGGTATCAATTCAATGGTTCTACCTACTCTCTTTCCTACTCCTTTTGTAATTGACGGAAGTTTATCAGCTCCTAATTTAGATCCTCTCTCTCCTGCAATATATAAAGATGATTATAACTGTACAACAGTATCCCTATCTTTTAATTTAGATGAAGAAGTTAATATGACCTATGACCTATTTGGTTTACACTTATCAAGTGAGCTAGAAGTTAGTAGTAGGGCAGTTGAAGCTAATTGGACGCCCTCCATTATACAAAACAAATATCTACAATTACCTCCCACAATTGATTTATATATAAATAATAATCCTTATTTTGCTTATCATTTAGATCAAATAAATAACACCATTTATGATACTGATAATGCATTTGTAGTTGCTGATAAAATTAGGAGTTATATTTTGAGTAATTTTATTTTTGATTTATATGCTTATAATTCCACTCCGCCAGGTAGAGATGCTATTGATTGGTTTTGTGAGAGTCAACAAGGAGTTTATTCTGATTTTGTTTCAGCATTTTGCGCTTTTGCGAGGGTATTTGGTATTGCCAATCGATTTGTTGATGGATTTAATAGTGTTGGAATACAAAAGATTTATGATAATGATATATTGGAAGATTGTTTTGCGATAAAATATAAAAATATTTACAATTGGGCTGAAATTTATATTCCAACAGATCTCTCTGGAGAAGGAGAATGGTTCCAATTTGATGTATTTCGAGGAACTGTTTTGGGGGGCAATTATAGTATAGATGTTTCATTCGATCAACTATTTTATTCAAGACCGGATGTTGCTACTATTACAGCTACATTAGAATATAATGATCTCCCCTTTCCGAATCAAACAATAACCTTCACTGATCGTACCACGGGGTTTGAACTTGGCCAAGATAACACAGATATCAATGGTGAAGCATCAATTCAATATAATATCAATAATTCTCATGTAGTCGGTGCTCATCTAATTGAGGCAAGATATAGTCTTATGAATGTAGGTTATAACATAACATCTTTCTTAGGAAATATATCAGTTGTTCTTACAAGCGTTAATCCAGGGGAACTAAATATCTCT